>CAZNDW010000023.1:0-14439 GCA_964571895.1 uncultured Planctomycetales bacterium | reverse complement strand
AAAAGTTGGTTGGTGATCTTGAGGGTGCTTACTCCAGGCGGATTAATATCCAGCATCGTTTGGTGTATCAGGTCTTAAAGAAGATCAAAACCGTCAAAATTATCCGTATGTGGACCCACTACGAATGAAATAGGTAAGTAAAACGAATTCACCACGGGGCTTGTTCTTCATAAAATATTCTAAAAGTTCGCTGGCCGTTCCTTTCTTAAACTCTTCGAATTTTTTCGTCACTTCCCGCACGCAAACAACCTCTGGATTATTTAAGACCTCTTTGATGTCCCTTAGGGTTTTAAGAAGCCGATGCGGTGACTCATAGAAGATCACGGTCCTTGCTTCCTTGCGAAAAAGCTCCAATTTTCTTCGTCGCGCTAAAGATTTCACCGGTAAAAATCCTTCAAAAACAAAACGATCCATCGGCAGCCCGGATAATGTCAAGGCGGCAATGAGGGCTGTTGGCCCGGGAACCACCGTCATTGAAACGCCATTTTTCTGTGCCAGACGTATCAGATAAAATCCCGGATCGCTAATGCCGGGCGTTCCGGCGTCGGTCACCAAAGCGATATCCTTGCCTTCTTTTAAAAGCCCTAAAAGATAATCGCCTTTTTTAAACTGATTGTGCTCAAAAAAGCTCGTTAAAGGGGTCTTGATTTGATAATGATCCAGGAGGATTTTCGTGTGGCGGGTATCTTCGGCAGCGATCAAATCCACTTTCTGTAAAGTCTCCAGCGCGCGGAGGCTCAAGTCTTTGAGGTTGCCTATCGGCGTTGACACAACATAAAGCATTGGGCTATGAGCCATGAGCTTTTCATTATTATATGCCAACTACTCAACAGTGACCGACTTCGCGAGATTGCGCGGCTGATCCACGTCACAGCCTCTTTTGACCGCGATGTAATACGCAATCAATTGCAAGGGTAAGGCGACCAATAAAGGCGTTAAAAGGGGATTGATCTCGGGGATATAAATCACATGGGGGGTGTGCTCTTGGATGGCACGATCTCCCTGGGTGGCGATGGCGATCATCTTGCCCTTCCGCGCGCGGATCTCCTGCATATTGGAAATCATCTTCTCGTAAACCGGTGAAGAGGGCGCAAGGCAGACAACCGCGCGGTACTCATCGATCAGCGCGATGGGCCCATGCTTCATCTCCCCGGCCGCATACCCTTCCGCGGGGATGTAGGAGATCTCTTTTAACTTCAGAGCCCCTTCCAAGGCCGACGGGAAATTGACGTTTCGCCCCAGAAAAAGAAAAGACCCAAAATGAGAATTGGCGCGGGCGATCCGGGCGGTGGAGGATTTCGTTTTTAAAATTTCTTCACAGAAAGAAGGAATCTTTTCCAAATCTTCCAGAATCTTCCGGCCGATGGCAGGAGATAAGCTCTTGCGGATCGAAGCCAATTTCAAGGCAAAAAGATAGAGCATACAAAGCTGTGCCGTATAGGCCTTGGTGGAGGCCACCCCAATCTCGGGTCCGGCGTGCGTATATAAAACCCCGTCGGAGTCCCGTGCCAACGAAGAGCCCACGACATTGCAGATCGAAATGACCTTCGCCCCTTTGGCCTTGGCCTCTTTTACGGCGGCCAGGGTGTCGGCGGTCTCGCCGGATTGGCTGATGGCCACAATCAAAGTCTTCTCATCCAGAATCAAAGAACGGTACCGGAATTCGCTGGAGACATCAACCGAAACCGGCACGCCGGCCCATTGTTCAATGATATACTTCCCAACCATGCCGGCGTGATAGGCCGTGCCGCAGGCCACGATGCCTATTTTGTCAAATCTCTTTAACTCTTCTTCGGTCCGTTGGAGTCCATCGAGAATAATGCGGCTGGCTTTAAGCCGGGAAGAAAGCATATGCCCAATGACTCGGGGCTGCTCCTCGATCTCTTTGAGCATGAAATGCGGATACCCTTCTTTCTGGGCCGATCCGATCGTAAAGGAGACCGATTCAATTTTGGGATGAATCCGCGTGCCCTGAAAATTAAAAATCCACAATCCCTCTTTTCTAATCACCGCAAGCTGCTCGTTCTGAAGATAGATGACCCTTCGGGTCTTATCCAAAATGGCCGGGACATCCGAGGCAAGGAAATATTCGCGGCCTCCAACGCCAATGACGAGCGGTGAACCCAACCGGACCGCGAGCAAGGTCCCGGGCTCGTCGCTCGCGATGACGCCTAAGGCGAAGGCGCCTTTCAGCTGCCGGATCGCCTTTCGGATCGCCTCGAGGATATTCCCGTGATTGTGCTCTTCAATGAGATGGGCGACCACTTCCGTGTCGGTTTCGGAAAGGAACCGATGGCCTTTTTTCTTAAGGAAATTTTTCAATTCCTGATAATTTTCGATAATGCCGTTATGGACTACCAAAATTCTTTTGGAACAATCGAAGTGAGGATGGGCGTTGATGCGGTTGGGCGCGCCGTGGGTGGCCCAGCGCGTATGGGCAATCCCCATCGAGGACGAAGATAAAGGGTGGCTTTTAAGGAGGGTAATGAGATTCTGAATCTTCCCTTCGGTCTTGCATACGGAGATCTTCCCATCGGAGGCGGTTACGATTCCTATCCCGCTGGAGTCATAGCCGCGGTATTCCAGTTTTTTAAGGCCTTCCAAAAGAATCGGAACGGCCTCTTGGGGGCCGATATAGCCAATGATGCCGCACATGGTTTGAGGATCATCTTTCTATGGCCGGACATTCACAAGCGTGATCGCTTTTTTGTACTTTCCCGTTCTTTTCGTAAAATACACCTCGCCGTCGCACGCTGCAGTTAAAAGGGTGCGCCCAATCACATTCTGGCCGGGCCTCCAGCGATCCCCCTCCCGGGTCAAAACCGTTCCGGCCTTCACGCGCTGGCCTCCGCTGACCTTAAGGCCGTGCGTTTCCCTATAAAACCTACTGGTGATCCCACCTCTTCTGGCCATAATTCTCCTTCAATGAGTCCCCGCTGCTGTCTTGCCTGCCTGTCGGCAGACAGGCGACAGCAAGACGCGGGGAGTAAATTCACCCCCGCTGTTTCGCTTTGTTTCGCTTCGCTTTACAAAGCGAAACAAAGCGACGGGGGTTCATTTATTAATTTTTCTTCTCGTTGAGGATCTTGTCGATCTCGGTCTTAAAGGCGTTAAAATCCCGGGCCGAAGTCTTGCGGCCGTTGATATAAAAGGTGGGTGTCCCCCGCACATCCACTTGGCCCCCCAAACTGATATCCTTGTTGATCAACTCTTCCCACTTCGCATCTTTTTCCTTGTAGTCTTTCAGGAATTTGTTGACGTTGAGCTTCAATTGCTGCGCCAACTCTTTGAATTTTTCTTCACTCAGATTGGCCGCATTCTGGAGCAACAAATCCGTCATCTCCCAGTATTTTCCTTGCTCACCGGCCGCAAAAGCGGCTTTGGCCGCCGGCCGGGCCTGAGGATGAAAAGACAAAGGAAAATTCTTCAAAACATAATTGACCTCTTGGGGATAAGCCTTGAGGGCCTGCTGCACGGGAGGATGAAACCTTTGACAAAAAGGACACTGGAAGTCCAAAAACTCTACGACGGTCACGGGGGCCCTGGGATTTCCCCGGATGGGAGAATGGGCAATGTCGATCGTATGGATTTTGCTGTAATCTTCAGAAAGAACCGCGGAGGGCTGCTGAGCCACCTTGGGAGAAGGGGCCTGAAAATTCTTCAAGGCACGGACAGCCTCATGGGATTGGGTTTCCATCGTTGCCAGACGCTTGTCCATGTTGGATAAATCCTTCTCGACGGTCTTAAGGGAACGGATGATTTCATTGAGCTGCATCACAAGAACGGGCTTGGTGGTCCGCTGGACAGCCACCGCCACGCCCACAATAATTCCGGCCAAGACCACGATCAATAAAGTCAAAACTCTTTTTTCCATAGATCTGATCCTTTCTTGGCATCTCTTGATGCCATAGGTCTTTTATCGGTTCTTCAGAATATCCACAACTGTCTGATGATACCGAAACCCTTCCCAATCCAAATCAGCCGATAAGGCTTTGGTTTCGGCTTCGATCCTTTTGGCCATCACATCCACCTTAATTAAGATAACCGCTGCGAAAATAGACATCCCAAATGATAAACAAACAAGCGACAAAGCCTTTTTAACATTATCCATGGCCCCTTTATCGTCTTCCTTGCTGGTAGGGGAGGTTCATTTTATCGTAAAGCCTCAAGGTTTTCAATCAGTTTTCCTTAACCAGGTATCTTATGTCATCCCAGCGCCGGCTGCATCCAAAGAGGGCCATAATCCAGATCTTTCCGTTTTTGGTCGTATATCCCACAAAGCACGCCTGAGCGGCTTTGGTGTAGCCGGTCTTGCCGTGGATATTCTTCCCCCAGTCGGTGAATAACAATTTGTTATGATTTTTTAAGAGGATCTTCCGTCCGTCTGCCGAATAAATCGTTTTGTATCTTAAGCCCACTGTCTTTTTAAAGAAAGGGTGCCCTAGCGCCTTGCGAAAAATAAGAGCCATGTCATAAGCCGTCGTGTATTGGGAGATGCGTTTCTGAGGCCCCGGTCGTCCCTTCGGGGCAGGCCCCAACGGTACCTTCGGGGCAGGCAGACCCGTTGAGTTGGCAAATTTGGTGTGATGCGCACCTAGCTGACGGGCCCGCCGGTTCATCAAGGCAACAAATTTCTCTTCGGAACCCGCAACCGCCTCAGCCAGCGCAATGCTGGCGTCATTGGCCGAATTGAGCAAAATGGCATAAAGCAAATCCGACACCTTATACTGTTCCCCCGAGCGCAGATGCAGCTTGCTCGGCTGGATGTTATTCGCACGGGAGCTGACGGTGACGATCTGATCCAAAGGCAATCGCTCCAGAACCAATAAAGCGGTCATCACTTTGGTGGTGCTGGCCGGCTGGACTTTCTTGCGGATATTCTTTGCGTACAACTGCCTCTGGCGGGTTGTATCAAGGAGAATGGCTGACCGTGCTGAGATCTTGTAGGATTTCTTAAGCCCCCGCTTGAGGGAGCCTTTGGGGGAATGCCGGGCTGACCACCCATCCGAAGACAGCGAAAAAATCACAACCATGCATAAAGCTACGCTTACGGAACGGGGAAATCTCATGATCCGCCGCCATTGAACTGATGCACCAACTCCAAGGCCCTTCGAATCCCGGGCGTGGGGATCCAGGAGCACCCCTGAGCCGGGAAAATCCGCCAACCCCCTTTTGTCTTGACAATGGCAATCCACATCTGTTGGGTGATCTTCTCTTCGATCACCATCGCCCGGACCATGGCCTTATGGGCTTTCGCATCATAAAGGTAATCTTTAAACAAAACAGTGATCTCCCCTTTTTCATCCCTCATCCGAAAATGCCGGGGATCAAAACTTTTAAGGTGAAATTCTTTCAACACAACCTCCTCTTGAAAAGGGATCGCTATATGCTCTTCCTTAACCAAATTGAGCTCGAAGAATTCTCTTTGTCCTTGTTCTTTCCATTTGCGTTCGTATTTGGTGTCAAATTGCGGAGGGATGATCTTTTGTTGAACACAGAAGCCGCTCGTGGGGAGCTCGCCCTTAACCCACTCAGCAAAGGGAAGAAAATCTGTGACAATTCTCAATTGGCCGCCATCCGCCAAGCGGCTATTGACCAGCCGCAAAAAATCTTTGTTAAGCAAACGGTGTTTGGCGTGCCGGTATTTGGGCCAAGGGCAGGGAAAAAGACAGTGCACCCGATCCACGCTCAAAGGAACCAGCAGTTTTTCAAAAACCAACCGGGCGTCGGCATTCAGAAGCCGGATATTACGAAGATCGCTTTGGAAAAGCCTCTTCAAGATCTTATAAATCCGACCCTTATCCTGCTCAATGCCGACAAAATTCCGTTCCGGATGCCTTTGCGCCAAACGGAAAAGAAATTCCCCTAAACCGGAACCGATCTCCACCTCCAGAGGTCCCGACCGGCCGAACTGCTTTGACCAATCGATGGGCCGCTTCACTTCGGAAAAGGGAACCAAGGGGAAATTCCTGGCCTTCATTGCTCATCCGGTGGATTCTGGTTCTTCTTGAGATGCCTCAGAAAATTCCAGCCTTTCCCCACCAACCGATCCTTCTCAAAAACGAAAGGCGTCAATTCATCATCGGTGATCAGACCGTCGGCGTGCTTAAGGTGAGTCAAATAAAATACCACCTCATATTGGCGATGGTCAGCGGTCTTTAAGATATCAATGCGATAAGGATTTTTCAAGGTGATGGGGAGGAATTCTTTTGTGTTTTCAGGGGATCTCTGATAACCGATGACCACACTCTGGCCCAAGGCCTTCTTGACCTCTGCCGATGAGATGCCCAAAGGAATCTGCCGGACGATCTCATTTCCCTTAATGAACGAAGGAGACCGGGTTGCGCATCCGGCTAAAACAAAAGTTAAGAAAAGGAAAATCGTCTCTCTCATGCCGTCTTCCCCGCTTATGCCTTTTGATAGGCCTTGAGCCGTCGGATCAGCTCGGTATTGACACTCGGGTCGCTGGGCACCTCGACAACCGAAAGCTCCCTTAAGGTAAGCGCTGATTTCAAATCTTGCTGCAATTCCTTAAGGGTCTGGGGCTGGTACCCTTTAATCCCAAAGCTCTCGGCATACAATTTGAAATCGGGATTCGTCAAGGCCGTTCCGGTTGAGCGGCCGTGGGTCATTTTTTGCTTCCAGCTGATCAAGCCGTAATCATTGTCGTTGAAGATGATGACGGTAAACACAACCCCCAGCCGTTTGGCGGTCTCCAACTCCTGAGAGTTCATCAGAAACCCCCCGTCTCCCATGCAGGCGACAATGCGCCGATGAGGATCAAGGAGGCTGGCGGCAATCGCCCCCGGAAGAGCGAACCCCATACTCGCCAAACCATTGGAAATCAAACATCCGTTGGGTGTTCTCGCCGGGAAATTGCGCGCGATCCATATCTTGTGGCTTCCCACATCGCTTATTAAAAGATCCTCATCCCCCATGAGGGAGCGTAGGATGTTCAAGACCCCCGGCACATGAAAAGGCTCGCCGTCTTTGAGGTCATAGCTTTTGATATCGCCGCGGATCCGGTCTCGAATGGGAATGTACCAGGAAGAATCAAAACGGCAGGGTGTCCGCGCCAGCTCTTTATTGAGCTCGCGCAGACTCGCGCCAACGTCGGCCACGATCTCCACGGCTGGTTGATAATGCGTATAGACCTCGGCGGCGGCAAAATCCACATGGACGATGGTTTTATCGATTTTGGGATTCCAGGCGTCGGGTTCGTACTCAGCCAAATCATAGCCGATCGTCAAGATAAGATCCGCCTGATCCACGGCCTCCATCACGTAATCGCGAAATCCCAGGCCGATCGTATGCAGGGACTCCGGGCTGTCGTCGGAGACCGCGCCCTGGCCCATGAAGGTGTGCGCAATCGGGATATGCCAGGCTGAGACAAACTCCCGCAGATAGCCCGAGGCCTGCTTGCGGATGGCGCCGTTTCCCGCCAGGATCAAGGGCCTCTTAGCGGCCTTCAACAAGGAAACCGCCTCTTGTAAAGCGCTTTGATCGGGATCAGGCCGGCGCACACGGTGGGCGGCAATGGGCTGACGGCTGGATTCCATCTTGGCGACGTCCTCGGGAAGCTCGATATGCGTGGCTCCGGGCTTTTCGCTCTCCGCGATCTTGAAGGCCTTACGGACGACTTCACAAACCACATCAGGATCGGTGATTGTCGTATTCCATTTCGTGATGGGACGAAACACGTTCACGATATCGAGATGCTGATGGCTCTCTTTATGAATGCGCTCCAACCCCGCCTGTCCCGTGATCGCCACCACCGGGCTTTTGTCCAGATTGGCGTCCGCAATGCCGGTCACAAGGTTGGTGGCCCCCGGCCCCAGCGTGGAAAGGCAGACACCAGCTTTTCCCGTCAATCGGCCCCATACATCGGCCATGAAGGCCGCGCCTTGTTCATGCCGAACGGGAATAAACCGAACCGAGGAGTCCTCCAAGGAAAAGAGGAGATCCTCAATCTCCTCACCGGGCAACCCAAAGACGTGCCGGACGCCCTCTTTCTCCAAGCATTTAACAATAAGATCCGAGACTTTCATGGAAATCCTTTAATGATCTTCCTCCACCCCCACCCCATACTCATACACCATCCATCCGCCGTTGTAGGCGGTCAGTATAACAAAACTCACGATGAGCACAAGACAAATCCCCAAAATCCTCTCAAAGGACTTTTTGTTTTTTCTCTTCACAAGCCAAAAAATCGGCAGACTTGAAATGGAGCTTCCCATCGTCAACAAGCCGAACCGCCCGTGAATCTCAACAAGAGGGTGCATGACCCCGAGGTGCTCCGCCTCAGGCCTCCTTTCCAACCTTTATTTTCCGAAGTTGTCGCGTCAACTCTATGGGGTAATGAGGGCGGAGGCTAGAATTACGAAAAGACGCTGAAAGCCGAGACAATCTCCCTTGGGTGAACTCACGGATTCGATCAAGGGAGGGAAGGGCGTTTTTCAACTGGCCTTTTTGAATGATCGGTTTTAACAGAGGCTCCGTGTTTTTAGGCGGATCTTCGTGAAACAAACCAATGAGATCTTTGGCAAACATCCCCTGCTGCGTATATTGACGGAAAACCTGTTTTCTCCCCGGGATGGTCTTCTTTCTGAAGCTCTGTTTGGCCTTGAATTTTACGCCCGCGTCTTGGTCTTTAGTCTCAACCAATTTATACGTGAGATTTAATGCGGGCAGATCCCGCGAGGTCACCATATCGGTCCCCACACCAAACAGGTCGATGGGCGCTCTTCTTTTAATAAGATCCAAAATCTTATATTCATTCAGATTGCCGCTGGCGATCAACTTGACGCCTCTTAAGCCTTCCCGATCCAAAATCTTCCGGATCTCTTTGCTTAAGGCCTCCAGATCGCCGCTGTCCAACCGGAGCCCCTTGATCTTTTTCTTGAGATCTAATTTTAAAATCTTTTTCACCGCCTCCACGGTATCGTAGGTGTCGATCAAAAGGATCGTGTGCTCGGGAAAAACCGCATGATACCGAGAGAACGCGTCCTCTTCCCGATCAAAGGCCTCGACCCACGAATGCGCCATGGTGCCGTACAAAGGGATGCCGAATTTTTTGCCGGCATAGACGTTGGATGTCCCCAGACACCCCCCGATATACGCGGCACGGCCAGCGAGGACGGCGGCCTCGGGCCCGTGCGCCCGGCGGGAACCAAAATCAATCACCCCTCTTTGAACCCCATCGCTTAAGGCGGCTTCCACGACACGGCTCGCCTTGGTGGCGACCAAACTCTCGACATTGATCGTTGACAAAAGATAGGTCTCCAAAATCTGGGCCTCCAGAATGGGCGCCTGAACCTGCACAATGGGCTCGCCGGCAAAGAAGATCTCGCCCTCCGGCATGGCCCAGAGGTCGCCGGTAAAACGAAAATCTCTAAGGGAATCGAAAAAACCCGGTTGCACCGCTTTAAAAACCGGATGGGTTTTTAGAAAATGGATCTCTTCGTCGGAGAATCTTAGATTCAGAATATAATCAACGATCTGCTCCAAACCGCAGGCCACAAGGTAAGAGCGGTTTTTCGGCATGGTATAACAGGAGAGCTCAAAGACGGCCTGTGTTTGAACCTGATTTTGAAAATACCCGGCCGCCATGGTCAATTCGTAGAGATCGGTTTTTAGCCCATGGTTGGGATTCTCAAGGGAAGGGATCATAACTCGTTTTGTAGGTTGGATAATAGGGAGTAAGTAATCTTTTTTGCGCCATGAGAGGTCATCTCTTCTAATGCCTTTTGGGAATCCCCGGCGTTGACCTCCACGCCCTTGACGGCATCCGTCAAGACATAAACGTTAAAACCATGCTTTAAGGCATCCAGGACCGATGATTTGACGCAATAGTCCGTGGCCAGCCCGCCCACGAAAAGATCCCGGATCCCCAGGGAACGCAAAAGATCCCCCAACGCCCGCCCTTGGGGATCCGTGGCCTCGAACGCCGAATACCCGTCGCTTGTAGGGTCCATACCTTTGGAGAGAATAATAGCCTCCGAAGTCAATTTCAAATCAGGATGAAACCGGGCGCCGGGCGTATTCTGAACACAATGGGGCGGCCATGGCCCTCCATAGGGTTTAAAATGTTTTGTCTTTTGGGGGTGCCAATCGCGGGAAGCCAAAATGGGCAGTTGCTCTTTAACAAAGCTCTCAAGGTAAGTATTCAGCGCAGGAACCACCGCATCGCCTTCAGGGACGGCCAACGCCCCGCCGGGACAAAAATCATTTTGGACATCCACAATGAGAAGAGCCTGATTTCTTTTCATGGAACAACCCCCCTTCCAAAAAAGATTTTAACTGTTTATGGGAGAAGATTCAAATTAAAATTTTACATCGTCCATAATTTTTGTTGACCCCGAGGGGTGTTGTGTGTATATTCTTTTAGTTCATAGCTCGTGGCTCGTAGCTCGTAGGGTTTCAGTACGAGCTACCAGCTAAGAGCTACGAGCTTAATAGGCCCCATCGTCTAGCCTGGTCAGGACGAATGGTTCTCAGCCATTAAACAGGGGTTCAAATCCCCTTGGGGCTATACTTGTCTCTGCCGGTTCTGCCGACGCTCGTTTTTAACTCGGTCGGCATCCCGACCGAGCCTTAGGCGAGCGTCGGGAAAATCCGGCTGGGGCTATTATCTTTCTTCTAGAGGAAGCCTTTCTCCAATGCCCACTCACATCGGCATCGGCTTTAGTCAAAACCCCAACTCCTCCCTCGCGGCCCGGGAAGCGGCCACCAAAGCCAAGATTCAAACCCAGCAACCCACCGTCGATTGTGCCCTGGTTTTTCATACGATCCATTACCATCCCGCCGAAGTCCTGGAATCGATCCGAGAGATTTTAGGGGAGGCCAAATTGATCGGCGCTACCACGGCCGGAGTGATCCTCTCCGAGTCGATTGAAATGCGCGCCGTAGCCGTCTTGGCCATCACCTCGAGTGATCTTTATTTCGGGTGCGGCGGTGTACCGGAAGGGATGTCCGGAGATATCCGCCAGGCCGGCAACCTTTTAGCGAGACGGGCCATGATGGATTTAGGCCCCCATCCACGGCAAGGCTTTGTATGTTTTACCGACGGGTTATTAAAAAATTCCTCCCCCATCATCCAAGGACTCCAAGAAATTTTCGGGACCGTCTTTCCCATCGGGGGCGCGGGCGCGAGCGACGATTTTCACTTCCGCAAAACCTACCAATACTGTCAGGACAAAGTTATGACCAGCGACGCCTGCGGCCTCTTGATCGGCGGGCATGGCAATTTCGTCATCACCGGCCGGCACGGCCTTCGCCCCTTAGGAAAACCGCGCATCGCTGACCGAGTGGACGGACATATCATCAAAACGATCGATGGCAAGAAACCCTACAGTCTTTACGAAGAATTCCTGGGAAATGAGGCGGCCGGGCTGCGCTCTAAGACCTTATCCCCAATGGCCATCCTTTATCCTTTGGGAATACTCTTAGAAGAGGAAAAAGAATACTTAGTGCGAAATGCTGTTGACATCTTAAACGACGGGAGTATCGTATGTCAGGGAGAGGTCCCGGAGGGGGCAGAGGTCCATATTATGATGAGCAGCAAGGATTCCCTGATCCAAGCGGCCCGCGACTGTGCAACAGAAATCCGGGAGGCTTTCAAAGGGAAAACCCCGCAGGCGGTTGTCATTTTTGAGTCTCTGGCCCGCTATAAATTGCTGGGCCAAGCGGCCTTTAAAGAAATCTTGATGATTAAAGAAATTCTGGGAAACACAACCCCGCTTCTGGGGATGTATTCCTATGGAGAGATTGCCCCGTTCCATTCGCCGGGGCCCTTAAAGAAAATCCATTTGCAGCACCAAAGCATTGTCCTTTGGGCCATAGGATAAGATGGAAAGCTTTCTTGCCTCTTTCAAAACGCTGGATCCAGTGGCGGCCTTTACTCTCACAGGCGTCGTCCTTCTGGCGGTCGTGGGCATTTTGATCTTTCTTCTCTTGGGCCGGATCGACCAGATCCGGGACTTAAAACAATCCCTCCAAAAGCTTTCGCGATCCTTTCAGGATCTCGACGAACAAGCCAAACTGATTGTCAAAACCGATCTGGAGCTCAACAAGACCCAAGAGGAGCTCGACCGGCGTTTGAACGGGCTCAACGCCCTGCAGAAGGCCTCGCGTTTGATCTCCACCACCCTGGATCAAGATGAAATCTTCCGACGGCTGGATCAGTCCCTCGTTCTGGAACTGGGATTTGAGAAAAACCTCATCCTCATGTTTGACGAACACAAGAAACTGCGCTGTCGCGTGGGATGGGGGTTCTCCAAAGAGGAAATACTACACATCATTTCTCGTCTAGAGAAAGAATTGAGTCTCAATGCTGCTTTAGAGGAAGGCCACAGCTTTTCTTCTTTGAGCTCCCCTAAGCAGAGGAAAGAAAAAATCATCGAGCTCTTTGGCGTCGATCATTTTATCTTGGCGCCGGTCCTGACCCAAACCGGAATGATCGGCATGGTCTTTGTGGGAAATCGCTCCGGGGCCTCCTCCATGACCGAGGGAGATGAAGAGCTCATGTCCATTCTGGCCAACCAGATCGGACAGTCGCTGGAAAACGCCCAGCTTTTTGAGCAAGTCTACCGTTCCCGTCAGGATCTGGAATCGAAAATCCAGGAAAGGACCAAGCAGTTGGCCATTGCCCTTGAGGAAGTCAAAAAAATCAGCAAGCTAAAGTCTGAGTTTATCTCGGCGGTGTCCCATGAGCTGCGCACCCCCCTCACCTCCATCAAAGGATATGCCTCGATCTTGATGACCGGAAAAATCGGTGAGATCCCCCCCGAGGTCAAAGAGCGGTTGGAAAAGATCAACAAGCACTCCGACAATCTTGTTAAGCTGATTAATGATCTCCTGGATATCGCCCGGATCGAATCCGGGCGATTCGAGATGAAATTCGCCAAACACGCCATCGCCTCCTTGATTGAAAACGTCCGGGATCTCCTGACACCCCAGATGAAAGAAAAAGGAATCCTATTCAAAGCTCAGATCGCCGCGGCCACACCCGAGGTCTTTGTGGACTCAAGCCAGATTGAACGGGTCCTCATTAATCTGGTGGGCAATGCGATCAAATTCACGCCCCGGGAGGGGACGATCACGATCCGTGTCCAGCCGGAGAAGGAAACGGTTGTGTGCTCGGTCGTGGATACCGGTATCGGGATCAAAGAAGACGACATCCCAAAACTGTTTAGCGAATTTTACCGGGTCGATAACGAAATCAATCAGAAAGTCAAAGGGACGGGCCTGGGGCTGGCCCTGGCCAAGAAGGTCATCGAGGCCCATCACGGAAAAATCGCTGTGACCAGCAAAGCCAACCAAGGCACAACGTTTAGCTTTAGCCTTCCCATCAATCGAATAGAAGAAAAGACATGAGAAAAGACAAGATCCTGACGATTGACGACGATCCCGACATCCTCGACGTCCTCAAATTGACGTTGGCAGAGCATTATGACGTCTTTCAGGCCGCCGACGGCAGACAAGGATTGAACCTGACCCAGCAGAAAAATCCGGACTTGATCATCTGCGACTATGTAATGCCGGGGATGAACGGCCAGGAGTTCTGCAAGACCCTCAAAAAGGATATCCTGCTTCGGCAGATTCCGGTTATCATGCTGACCGGCAAGGGCGAGCTGAAAGATATGGTGGGAGGGATTGAGGCAGGGGCGGACGATTATCTGGTCAAGCCCTTTGAACCGGATGAGCTCCTGGCCCGGATCCGCATGATCTTAAGACGAACCATCCGCAGCCTCGATGCCAATCCCCTGACTCATCTGCCGGGCAATACCTCCATTGTGGAAGAGCTAAAGCGACGGATTGACGGCAGCGAGCCTTTTGCGGTCGGCTATGCCGATCTGGATCAATTCAAGATGTACAATGACAAATACGGGTTTGAAAAAGGAGATGAAATCATCCGCATGACGGCCCGCATCTTGATCGATGCCGCCCGAAAAAAAGGCGGGCCCAATGCCTTTGTTGGGCACATCGGCGGGGATGATTTTGTGGTCTTAACCGAAGACTCGTTGATGGATGCCGTGTGCCAATCCATCATCGAGGAATTCGACAAGATCGCGCCCCAATTCTACAATGAAGAGGATAGGAAAAAAGGATACATCACGGGCAAGAACCGTCAAGGAAATGAAATCAAGATCGGGCTCCTATCCATTTCGATTGGGATCGTCAGCAGCGCCGCCCAAAAAATCACCCACGTGGCTGAGGTGAGCGAGATCGGCGCCGAGCTCAAAAAATACGCCAAGGGCATTGAGAAAAGCGTTTATGTGCGGGATCAACGGTGCTCGGGCCGGCAGGGATGACTGCCCCCTTTGCTTTGTTAAGCCATCTGCATATGTTGATACAGCGGCTTGGCGATAGGCCTAAAGAATTGGGAAGCATTAATAATTTCAATGCCAATAACTTGACCTTTTTCGTCAAGCTCAACAT
>CAZNDW010000022.1:0-14558 GCA_964571895.1 uncultured Planctomycetales bacterium | reverse complement strand
AAGTATTTTAGCATACCAATTCTCTTTCGATTAAGAAATGATATATTCGCCGACTTGTCCGGCTATGCGCGGAGGAAGCGTTGCCCGAACGCGAACCGTCCGAGAAGAATATTTTAGAGAATGGACTTGGCCTTCTCTATGAATCAAGTTCATCAAATCCATACGCTGCAAGGGGATCGATAGCTCCAGTTTGACCAAGCCTCCCATCAACAATTCACTGATCTTTTCGAGAAGCCTGGGGACGTTCTCGCCCGTCAAGGCGGAAATAGCAACCGGTTCATCAAAATTCTCAAACTCATGGACCAAAGCTTTATCCGAAAGACGATCCATTTTATTTAACACCGTGATCCTCGGTTTGTCCAGCGCCCCGAGCTCTTTTAAAACGTCCTTGACCGCTTCCTGAAGGCTGCGGAAATTCGGGTGGCTGACATCCAGAACATGAAGCAGCAAATCTGCCTCTTTAACCTCCTCGAGCGTTGCCTGAAAGGCCTCGATCAAATGGTGAGGCAGCTGGTGCATAAAGCCAACGGTATCCGAGAGGACGACCTTTTGATGATTGGGTAAAAAAAATCCGCGAGACACGGAATCGAGGGTGGTAAACAATCCATCGTGGACAGGCTCGGAGCTTCGGGTCAACCGATTGAGCAGAGTGGATTTTCCGGCATTGGTGTAACCCACCAAAGAGATGCTGGGAAGCTTAAGGCCTTTTCTTTTTTTTCTTTTGAGTTGTCTTTCTGCACTCAGGGCCTTAAGATCCTGCTTTAACTTCGTAATCCTGGCGGAGATCTTCCGCCGGTCCGTCTCGAGTTTTGTTTCGCCCGGGCCTAAAGTCCCGATCCCACCCCCCGGACGCGACAATTCCATGCCCTTGCCTACCAATCTGGGCAAAAGATATTGGAGCTGGGCTAACTCCACCTGCATTTTCCCTTCCTGGCTTTTCGCCCGATGGGAGAAGATATCCAAAATCAATTGGGTCCGGTCCACGGTCTTGCGCTGGATGGCCTCTTCGAGATTCCGCTGTTGGCTTCCTTTGAGATCGTGGCTAAAAATCACCGTATCGACGTCCTGCCCTTGGCAAAAATTGATGATCTCTTGCACTTTCCCCGACCCTATTAAAAAATTCGGCGTAGGCCGGACGACCCGGCAGATGATGGAATCGAGGGGGTTTCCCTGACAGGCGATCACCAATTCCCTCAACTCCGCCAGGATCTGGTCCATCGGCCAATCGTTTTTTCTTCCCAAATCAACGCCGACCAAAAGAGCCCGTTCACTCATTTCTTGTAAGCCTTTCCGTGATTCGGGAGGCGACCGCCTCCGAAGCCTCCCGGGACCCAATCATAATCCAGTGCAGGCGTTTTTCCCGCCGGAACCACGTCAATTGTCTTTTGGCGTATTGATGGGTATGGAATTTCATGAGCTCTTTGGCCTTCTCTAAAGGATACTCTCTTTTCAGAAAACCGAAGATCTCCTCGACGCCAATGATCTTCCGGGCCGTCCGGCTCCACGGGGCATCCTTTAACCGTTCGATCTCCCCCACCGCGCCGTGTTGAACCATGCCCTCCACACGCTGGTCAATGGCTTGATAGAGCTTATCACGCTCTTTGTTGAGCCCGAAGATGTGAATATCGAATTTACCCCAGAGACCCTCGCGCTTGGCCTGCCACACCGATATCGGTCGACGGGTCTTTAAAAAGACCTCCAGCGCCCGGATCATCCTTTTTCGATCATGCGGATGGATCCTTTGGGCTGAGGTAGGATCCCACTGGGTGAGCTGCCCAAAGAGAAAATCATTTCCTTGCTCTTCCGCCACGGCCTCGAGCTGGCCGCGCAATCGAATATCTTGGGGGACACCCATAAAAAGGCCGTCCAGCAAAACCTGCACGTAGAGCCCGCTTCCTCCGACAACGATCGGAATTTGATTTTGGGTAAGGACCCTTTGGAGGACAGCTTTCGCCCTTTGATGAAAATTCATCACGTCGAATTCTTCTGTAATTGAGACGATGCCGATCAAATGATGCGGGATTTTTTTGAGGATCGCCTCCGGAGGTTTCCCGCTCACGATGGACACTTCCTTATACACCTGCATGGCATCACCGGAGATGATTTGGGCGTTCAGTCTACGGGCCAGATGGAAAGAAATCTCTGTTTTGCCGACTCCGGTCGGGCCGACGACGAAAATGATTCTTCTTTGATCCATTTAGGGATAAATCCGGGCGGGATAACCGAATTGAGCCAGCTTGAGTTTTAATCCTTCGGCCTCCTTGAGGGTGGACAACTGGCCAACGCGGACACGGTAAAACTTCTTTTGGGTGTGATCGATCGTTTCCACAATATAGGCGTATTCGCCGCGGCCTTTGAGTTCTTCCACCAGACTCTCGGCCCGATCGCGCTCAACAAAGGCCCCCAATTGAACAGCGAAATATTCTTTTTCTTCCAAAAGCTGTTTGGCCAGATGGCTTTCTAAGCTCTGAGGAAATTCACCGATGATCTTTTGCAAATAATGCTCGGCCTCAGCCCAATTCGACAGCTTGAGATTGGCCCGGGCCAATTTGAGATAAATCAAGCTCAAAAATTCCGATTGAGAGCTGAAATTCAGCAATTTTTCGCCCTGCTCGGCGGCCGAAACATACTGGCCCTGAAAATAATAAGAATCCATCAGCCCCAAATAGGCTTTATCCCGCAATTCTTTTCCCGGAGAATTCTTGATGAGCTGCAAAAAAATTTTCCGACAGACGGGATATTTTTCTAGATTCAATTGGCTTAAAGCCAAATAATAAAGAGCCTTGTCTAATTTCTCTTTGGGTGGCTTGCGGCTGATGAACTCCTGCGCCAAACCTTCGGCCTTGACAAAATCTTTCCGGATGATCGCCGCGGCGATATTCGACAACCCCGTATCCGAAAAGCCATACGCAAAGAAGACGCAACTGATCAGAATGAGAAGATCGATTCTTTTCACGAATCACCTATTAATACCGAGTCCCCTTCTTTAAAAATTTATGGGACGAGGTAAAAGAAGCCGGCAAATCTCCCGGTAGAGCCGGCTGGTCTCCTCTAGAATCTCGGGAGGCAAGCGGGGGGCCGGCGGGGTCTTCCCCCAATCGAGGGTTTCCAGATAATCCCGCACGAACTGCTTGTCGAAGCTCGGCTGCGGCTTCCCCGGTTGATAGCGATCCTTCGGCCAAAAACGGGAAGAATCGGGCGTCAAGGCCTCGTCGATCAGCATCAATTGTCCTTGATGAAATCCGAATTCGAACTTGGTATCCGCGATGATGATGCCCCGGGTTTCGGCGTATTGACTGGCCTTTTGATATAAAACGATGCTCAAATCCTTCAATTGACGGAAAAGATCGGCCCCCAGGTCTTTTTCCATATCCTCGTAGCTGATGTTCTGGTCGTGGCCGTTTTCTTCCTTGGTTGCCGGCGTAAAGATCGGCTGGGGGAAACGCTGCGATTCTCTTAACCCCCGGGGGAGCTTGATCCCGCAGATCGAGGAGCTTTGCTGATATTCCTTCCAGCCGGAGCCGGAAAGATATCCCCGGACAACGCATTCAAAGGGAATGGCCTGGGCCTTGACGGTCAGCATCGAACGGTCTCTCAGCTCCTCTTTATATTTCGATAATTCCGGTCGAAACTTTTCTACATCCGTCGTTACCAGATGATTGGGGATAATGTCTTGGGTAAATCCAAACCAGAATGCGGAGAGCCTGGTTAAAATCTCTCCTTTATGAGGGACACAGTCGGGCAAGACCACATCAAAGCAGGAGATCCGGTCGGTTGAAATGAGGAGAAGCTCTTTCCCTAGATCATAAACGTCCCGGACCTTGCCGCGTTTGAACAATTTGAAGCCGTTGAGATTCGTCGAGAAAACAACTTTATTCACCGCAATTCTCCTATCAGAAGATCCCGCTCACCAAGTCATCGGAAGGAGCTTTAAATAATCCTCCAAGGTGCCATTATAAAGGCAGCACTGGATGATATCCTTGCCCAGCTTGTCCAGCTCCGGAGTTAAAAATTTCGACAACTCCGTTCTAAAAAAATGATACAGGATGTTGGCCCCTTCCTCGTAGCCTTCCTCGCCGACCTCGAGCTGTTTGTTGACCTGCAGGAATCCTTCGGGAACGCGCGTCCCTTCAATCTGCATCGTCGTTGGAACATACCCTAAAAGCGGACACCGGGCAGAAACGAGCTGATCTGATTTGAATTTTGCGACTCCCCGCCGGGCAATGTATTCCCGCGAGATCCACTGAGCCATGAATCCCACTTTCCAGCCCCCCACATATTGGTTGGGAATCAAAAGATGCCGCGTCTTGGGTGTCTCGATGATCTGGCGCAAGAGGAGATTGGCATGATTCATATACCGTCCCGTCGCAAAAGGCCAGTAGGAGCCCACCCCTTCGCTGGTCAAACCTGAGCTCTCGGTGATGCTGGGATTCGCTTCTCCCCGAGGCGAGACCAATCGCCACAGCCAGGCCAAGGCCGGGGGCAAGATGTGGAATATCCCCAAGATCCCATAACTGGGATTTTCCCGGCTGCAGGAGGGGGTGCGGATGCCGAAGCTGCGGTAATCCACCTCGGCGTGGCCGTCGATGATATTGGGGACAAACCGCCGCGGCAAAATCACCCGGGGGTTGGGGCAGGGTTTTCCGGGTTCGTCTTCGGTATGTTCCCAGATAAGACACGTGGCGTGCGGCACACCCTGAATATTCATAAAAATCATGGGCTCCTTGGGGTGAATGGACATGTTCTCCAACTGAGGATCGGTATTATAATGCGTGATGTGATTGAGGCGGATAAACCACGCGGCCTCCGCATCCATGACCACCAATTTTTTCTCCTCTCCCAGAAATTTAGGATGCGAGATCGCCATATCGTCGGTGACGGGCCTTAAGCTGCAGCCCTGGGTTAAAGAAAAATAGAATTTATCCCCGGTTTGGCTGTTGGTGCCGAGGAGGAGCCGTCCATCCGGCTCCCGATGAGGATATTCCAGCATCTCGCTTTTCCCACCGCCGGAGGCGCCTTCGTGGAGAATCGTCACCACGTTCTCATAAGGCGTGATCACCTGCACGGTGGAGGCGTGAAGCGTCAGCCATCCCTCTTTTTCTCCGATCTGCAGCAAAATTCCATAGACCCCTTTTTTCGCGCTCGGACCGGGATAGAGGTTATAAGAGAAGATTTCATGCAGATGATCCAGCCGGTTGTGGACAACCACCTGCCGGCCATTAAAGTGGGTATGCCGAAAAGGCGGCGCCAGATAGATAATGGCATAGGGATTAAAACTGGAGGAGACTTCCGAGGCGCTCAGCATCCCCTGGAGATCCGCCAGGCTGCCAACGAAAAATCCGGCATTGGCCGGGGCAATGAGAAGGGCCGAATACCCCATCTCTTTTCCCCCCGCCATAAAGGGAAGAATCATCAATTCCTGATTCTTCAGCCATTCAAAAGTCTGATGGCGGACGTCCTCAAAGGAGACCTTAAAGAGCTCTTTGAATTTTGGCTTATCGGTTTCTTCCTGATCCCCGATCACCATGCAGTCCGGATCTCGTCGGCGCATATATTTCTCGGAATAATTCGCCACCAGACCGTTTTTGCATTTGGCCACATCAGCCTCAACAACCCGGCCTTTTCCTGGAATTTCATAAGCCACCTCAAAGGAGTCTTGATTCCCTCCGCAGGCCCGCTCTAAGATCTCTGTTCGATCCTTAGGGACAATCACTCGGGGGGAGTGATCCAGAATCTCCCGGATCTCTTGAGGGATATTCCACTTGAGCCAAATAGGATTGAGCAGAGTCTTCATGATGCGTATTTCCACATTGTACGGGTATGATCGGAAGGAATTAAAGCAGAATCAATTCTCCTTTGCTCAAATACTTCTGTGTTTGAGCTTCGTAGAAATGTTTCTGCGAAGCTCCCAAACGGAAGTTCGGGGGCGAAGCAGAATCAATATACCAGATTTGAACAGGTCCGACAATCTCCTTCTTAAGAATTTGCTCTCCCTTAGCTTCCAGTGACGCTCCCCCGACTGAAGTCGGGGGCTTCTTGGTCGCTCCGACGCCAGAAAGCCACCGACTCAAGTCGGTGGCTTTCTGGCGTCGGAGTAAAAATTCTTCAGAATCATAATCAATGTGAATTTTCACTCATTGATGAATTAGTTTTGTTGTTACTATTAACGGATTCTGCAACGGTCCCGGGGGGATTTTTATACCACTCCAAATTTTTCAATTCTTCATTCGTATCCCTTACTTTTAAAATGGTAAACATTCCTCCCATGCCAACCGATCCAAACGGGCCCTCTCCTCCCATCATCGTAAGAGTATTCTCCGGCCCCTTCATATTCATTTCAGTCATTTCATCCATTCCCTTTTCTCCCATGGCCATATATCCTGGAACAAGCGTTCGAACATTATCTTTGACGTCATCTTGATTCACTCCAATCATATTGGGAATCTCATGTCCCATAGCATTCATAGGATGATGACGCCGATGGCAATGCAATGCCCAATCTCCGGCATTGGCAATAAACTCTATATCTCTTGTTTGTCCGGGAAAAACGGAAACGGTTGTCTCGGGCCATTGGGCGGTTTCTGGAATATCGCCTCCATCGGTGACAACAACCTTAAAGGAATGACCGTGAAGATGAATCGGATGAGATTCTTGTCCCACATTGCCAAATCGAATACGAACCCTTTCTCCTGTCTTGGCAATCAAAGGGACTGTGCCGGGAAAGGCGCGGCCGTTGAATGTAAAAATATTGAAATCCGTCATCACATTGGCATTCGGGGTTTTTGTCCCCGGCTCAACAAACCACTCATTCAAGAAGATCGCATAATCTCTGTCGATCTTAGGACCGGTGGGATTCTTGGGATGAATGATAAAGAATCCCATTGTGCCTAGTCCCATTTGTGTCATTTCATCACCGTGGGAATGATACATTTGAGTTCCGTGCTGTTTTAAGGTGAATTCGTATTGAAATGTTTCTCCGGGTTGAATACCTTTTTGCGTTAATCCCGACACCCCATCCATGCCGCTGGGAAGAATGACTCCATGCCAGTGAACGGCCGTTTGTTCAGGCAATTTATTGGTAACGAAAATTCTTACACGATCCCCTTCGACCGCTTCGATCGTCGGACCCGGTGTTTGGCCGTTATAACACCAAGCATTGATGACCATCCCCGGAGCTATTTCGTGTTTGCATGGTTCGACAGTTAGATGAAAAACTTTTGCTCCATCTTCGGCTGAGGTCCAAGGCAAAGCACTTCCATTAGGCGTCACAACCGGTGTATAAGGTAAGTTCTGATCAAAAACTCTGCTTGATTTCGTTTCACTGTACGCATTTTGAGAAATAAAAAGAAGGCTTAAAATAAATATGACTAACAAAATATGATTACCCTCCGGAAAATTTATTCTCACTTCACACCTCCTTGATGATATTCATGATCCATGATCGATTCTACGGATTCTTCGACAGCCTTCATTTTTACCTCAGATTTCTTTATCGGCAGTGAAATACCAACGGCATGTTCGAGTTGACTTCTGGCAATCCAATAATCTCGTGAAGCCGTAATATAATCACGTTGAGTATTAATTTCCTCTTGTTTAGCTGGAAGCAAATCATAGACTCCTTTGAGCATATAATTGTAGTGATAGAGGGTCTGTTTTAAGATTTCCTGACGGATAGGGATAGCTTCCCGATATGTTTCTGTCATCGCTCGATCAGAGGTGAGTCGCTGATACGCCAATCGCACCTCTAATCGTATTTGTGCCTCCAGCGCTTCCAATTGTTTTTTCCCAGCTTCAATTTGTGATTGAGCGCGAAGCCGATCCGCCTGCTTACGGTCAAAAACCGGCACCTCGGCTTCAAAAGCCGGGCCTTTGAGCTTCTTTCCGTTCGATTCCTTTTCCCAATTAAAGCCTCCTTCGACCGATGGAATCATACCCAGTCGCGCCATCGTCAGAGATTGTTCAAAACCTTTAATCTCTTGTTGTTTCATGGCCAAATCAATTCGGTTTGCTATGGCCTTTTCTTCTAAATCGCTTAAAGAAAATTCTTCCGATGGCAAGTCAGGTAGATTTTCTTGTGACAACCATTGAAGATCGCTGTTTGTCAATCCCAAAAGATTCCGCAGCTACTGGCGAGCAACGCTGGCTTCAAGCTCGCTGCGCTGAAGGTCGGTTTTCGCTTGATAATAAATTCCTTTCTCTTGCTCCAAATCTAAATCATTGATGTTGCCGGCCTCTCTTTGCCTCTGCGCTAATTCTAAAGCAGACTCCTCGGCTTTAAAGTGATCCCGCCGCATAGAAAGCATATGCTCGCTGGCCTGCCATGTGTAAAATCCAACTCGAACTTCATTGATAAAATCGACGATGGTTTTGGCCAGATCATATTCAGCCTGTTTAAACTGTGTATTGGCTAATCTCTTACGCAATGGCCAAAAGAGTAAATCCATAATATCTCCTTTGACTTCAAACTCCGTGTTCGTTTTGCTATCTTCCTCGTTGGATTTGCGGATAAATCCTGATAATTTCGGATTATGCAACAATCCCGCCTGAACCATATCGGCTCGAGAAATCCCGAGTTGAGCCATGGCCGCCTTTATCGACGGATTATTTAAAAGAGCAATTTTTACAGCTTCCTCGACTGTCAGCGGGTCATCAAGAATTTTCTTAATTTCATTCTGAGCATCCACTTCAGATATTTCTTGGCTTAAATCGGTATTGATACCGGTTTGCGTCCTAACTATTTTGTCTATATTTTTCAGACTCCTCTTAGGGGATGCGAAAACCATTGTAGAAAAAAACGCTACGAGACCCAAGCCAATGGCGATCTGCAAAATTCTTTTATTCATAAATTATTGTTCCTCCATGCCTACACCATATTCATAGACCATCCGTCCGCCGTTATGCCCGGCAATCGTCACGAAAATGGCAAAGATCAACAGGCATATTAAAAAAACGATTCTAAACGCGGTTTGATTACGCTGATGCGCAACCCACAGGACAGGTAACGCCGCAAGAGAACCCCACATCGTTAGCAATGCAAATCTTTTATGCGTACCGAGAACCGGATGATGGAGATTTAAATGCTCGGCCTCCTCTAACCCCGACCAAACGACCAACGGAGCAATGAAGGCAGCCATCACAAAAAGCGTGACGGCTGCTCTATGCAAGTTTTCTTTTTTAAAAACTAAGCTGATAACTTCTAACCCCAAAGCGCCTATAAAAAACGCAATGGGAAAATGAACGAGCTTTGGGTGAAGCAAATGGATATGAATATCCGGCATATTTCGCCCCCTTAATTGGCCACTTCATCATCGGCAATCTTGCTGTATTTTTCCGGATTCTTTTTAAAATCCTTCACACACATCTTGCAGCAAAGATCGTAAATTTTTCCGTTGTATACATATTTTACAGCTTCTCCCATAGCGCCCTTTTCACCGGGGGCCGTAATTTTATCGCCGCTGACAGGACAAATTTTATTCCCGACATTTGGCAGGGTTTTTACCTCTTCTTGGGTCGCAACATGCATTTCATTTTCTGTATTGGCCGATTTATCCATCATAGAACCGTCGTGCCCCATCATCGCGCCCTTTTCATGATCCATAGATTCCATGCCTTCCTCATGATCCATACCTTCATGGGCATAGAGATTTCCCGATAATGAAAATATAACGGCCGTAACAATCATAAAAATCGTGGATTTCATAGTGATGCTCCTTTTAGATAATAATTTGCTTGAGATAAGTGATCAAAAATAAAAAGACAACGCGGCCCTTAAGATAAAGACCGTATGACCGGCTTGAGGGACAAGATTTAAAGACGAAGACGGGAGTTCTTCAGATAGATAGGAATTGAAACAGCAGCAATTAAAGGAGGAGACCGTTCGGGTAACAAAGAAGAATGGTTTAATGATGAAAGATTAAGTGACCGTCCGAGCATCGTATCATTCTTGAAGAATCTCTTAAAGAAATGGGCCGAGGCAAGGTCCGGGTTGAAAGATTTATTCAAATCGGCGGCAAAGATTTGCTGACACATACAGTCCTGTGAACTGTGCGAGTCGTGCTGGTGGTCCGCCTTATCGGATTGGGCAAGGCCATGCTCGGCCTGATCATGGTCACCGTGGTCTACTGCGGAGGCCTGCGCATCTTGAAATGCGCAACAGAAAATGAGCGTTGCGGAAAACGCGAAGATTAAGGCGATAGAAATTATTATTCTGGAAGGATTTTTCACAAATGAAATTATATAACAACGCATTTTATAAAACAACCTAAATGTGCCAAAGCCGCTTTTTAAAGAAAGTTTTCCCTCAATCCTATCCTTTTAACGCC
Source organism: uncultured Planctomycetales bacterium (assembly GCA_964571895.1). Classification (GTDB taxonomy): domain Bacteria; phylum Omnitrophota; class Gorgyraeia; order Zapsychrales; family JAHFFX01; genus CAZNDW01. Next base: position 4,236 of record CAZNDW010000022.1, on the reverse strand, counting down.
TTCTTTAAATCTTCTATCAGATCCTGGGCGCTCTCAACACCCGCAGAGACACGGATCGTCTCTTGGGTCATGCCCGAGGCCTTGAGAGCGGCCTCCCCCATCGAGGCGTGGCTCATCGACCAGGGGTGCTCAATGAGAGACTCGACGCCTCCCAACGATTCGGCCAGAAGAAAAAATTCCAAGCTTTTTAAAAAGCGTTCCACAGGCACCTTCGAGGTGTCCAATTCAAAAGCGAGCATCCCGCCAAATCCTTTCATCTGCTTTTTGATGAGATCCTGCTGGGGATGGCTTTTCAAACCCGGATAATAAACCTTTTTGACAGAAGGGTGCTTCTCTAAGAATTGCGCAATGGCCAAGGCATTGGCCTGATGCGCCTCCATGCGGTGAGCCAAGGTTTTGATCCCCCGCAAGACCAGCCACGAATCAAAGGGGGCCTCCGAGACGCCCAGGGCATTGACGAGAAAACGAATCCTCTCCTTGGTGGGTTCGTCTTTATAAACAATGGCCCCGCCCACCACGTCGCTGTGGCCGTTGAGATACTTGGTTGTGGAATGCACGACCAAGTCCACACCGAACTCGAAAGGCCTCTGAAAGTAGGGAGACAGAAAGGTGTTGTCGACGACACTCAAGAGTTTGTATTCTTTCGCTATTTTGATTGTGGCTTCCAAGTCTACAATATTCAAAAGCGGATTAGACGGCGTTTCAATCCAGATCATTTTTGTTTTCGGACGAATCGCCTTTTTCACGGCCTTGAGATCTCGCATATTGAGAAAAGAAAACTTCATTCCCATTTTGGACAAAACCTGCGTGAAAAGCCGGTACGTCCCGCCATAAATATCATCGCCCGTGATGATATGATCCCCGGGCTGGCATAAGAACATGACCGCGGTAATGGCCGCCATGCCGGTCGCCGTCGCCGAGCACCCCATCCCGCCCTCGAGAGCGGCGATATTTTCTTCCAGGGCGGCCCGCGTGGGATTGCCGCTTCGGGTATAATCATACCCTTTATTTTTCCCCAAACTGTCGAAATAAAACGTCGAGGAAGGATAAACGGGAGTTGTCACGGAATTGTAGCTCGCATCTTTGTAAACGCCCGTATGAACGGATTTGGTTCTGATATCCATGGGTTTTTCTCCTGTCCTTATGATGTCTTAGGAAATAATCAACCGCAAATTCTTTTTTATCTTTTTAAGGATTGCGCACAAAGATAAAACCCCGAACCCTTTTCGTCTGGGGATCCGTGGTTTTAGAGGTCATCATGGTCTTTTGATCCTGCGAGCACTCGTCTTCATATCGAACGACGAGCTTCCAGGAAGGCTGGGAACGGTTATGCACTTTGGCAACGGGCTCCTGTCCTAAAAAGCACCCCTTTGTAAAAGAGACAAATTCCTCTTCGCTGACGTTGAGCAAAAAAACGTTATTGTAATCCACACCGTGCAAGGGGATCGTGTTCTTCAACCGGAATAACGTGAATTCCTGATCGAAAACCGTGCTGGGAAGATCCCGGCGTGTGAGGATCAAACGTCCCTTTTTCTGAGGAACCACAAAATCCTCCCGCTCCACTCGGTATTGCCCATCGAGATCAAAATACACCCGATAATCTTCCTCCTTAAGAATGACTTTGCTGAGGCGAGCAAATCTCTCAATATGATTGAGCAAGGCCTCCCTAAAGGATTTCTCTAGAATAATCAAAAAATGATCATCGACAAGGCGGATTTGATCAAAGGTGGCGATGATCTTTCCATGAACGTCCAGAAAGGCATTGCGGGGTTGATCCAAGGTGTTGGCGGTTAAGCCGTTTAAAAACTGCGCCGCATTATTTTTTATGCTGAAGACGGCTTTGTTTAATTTGTAAATCTGCATAGGAGTTCACGGAATCTCCTTTTTATCTCTAAAAATTTTCCCATGGAAACAATGATATCTTAACAGAAAGAAAATCAAAACACAAAGTAAACTCCCCCTCAGTGGCGTGGTTAGGAGGTTTCAATCCAAAGGAATCATCCGCTTCTTTGTTTTAAATAATCTACGATAATCTTTTTATGATCAAACGCGCAATCCAATTTAAAAAGATCTCTATAAGGAACAACTTTTAAATTTTTGGCGTCGTCTCCGGAGCATGGCGTTCCCCGGCCCCAGGCGATGAAAACCGTTCCGATCGTATGAAACCGCGGATCCCGACGCGGATCGGAGTAGGTGTGGAATTGCCTCAGATTCACAAGCCTCATGTGGGTTTCTTCCTTGGCCTCGCGGATGACCGCCTCCTCCAGCGTTTCCCCATAATCCACAAACCCGCCCGGCAGCGCCCAGCCGTACGGCGGATTCAAGCGTTCAATAAGAATAATCCCTTCTTTCAATTCAATAATCACGTCGACCGTAACATAAGGCCCCAAGGAGAGTGTATTCAAAAGATGGTCGAGATAGCCGTAGACATTTTTCTCGAAGACTTTCAAAGCTTGATCGTCCTCAAGGCAAAGGGTGATCTCCGTCAAAGAGGCGGGATCCCTTAAAAATCTCCAGATCTCCTGCGCCATGATCTTGGCCACGCCTTCCGAAGGGAACCCTTGTTCTTTCCCGCTGGCCACAGAAAAGACGATGGATTTTTTGTGGAGCCCTTCGGCGCGTTTTAACGCATCGGCCAATGTCCGACGGATTCCGGCTTCAACGGTTTTAAGGCTTGTCTTTCTGGTTGAGGGGAGATCCTGATTGATCGGCTTCCCTTTGATGATTTTTAGCACGGTATTTTTGATTTTCATGATTCGTCCAACTGTCCCCTACTTTCCCCCTGTCTCTCGGCAATTTCCCGGGCGAGGTCCAGGGCCTCTTCCCTATTTGTGATTTTCCCCAGTGCCTGCTTTTCTTCCACCTCCCGCAAAATCTTGGCGAAAAGGGGCGAAGGCTGCAATTTCAATTCCTCAATCAGATCGGTGCCATTGATCAAGCGGACCAAAGGCCTCTCCCGCTTTTTTTCAAAATACCGCTTGATGAGCATCGTCACAATCTTTTCATGATGTTCCTGGTCTTCGGGGGTTGTCAAAGGCCCTCGGGTGGATCTCTGATCTGCCAGGGATAAAACGAGGATACTCGCCGCCTCTTCCTGGGCATCGCGAAAATAGCGGAAGATCGAACGCTCGCTGGGATTTTTAAAATTCGACAAATACCCCGGCCGCAGGTGCCAGCGGACCAGGTCTTCCAAGATGTGCCTTTCCCGGATGGAGAGCTTAAGCATCTTGGCGATCGATCGAGAAATCTTTTGACCGACGTGCTCATGGCCATGAAAGGAGACTCGGTCGTTTTCTTTTTTCCGGGTCTCGGGCTTGCCGATGTCATGCAAAAGGCCGGCCAATTTCATCAGGGCATACCGGGGCCGCGTCCCGGCCAGGTTTTCATTGAGATACTCCCGCAGATCCCCATCATCTTGGAACTGCACAAAAACCCCCTCCAACTGCCCAACGGTCTCCAGCGAATGCGGCCAGACATCCAGATGATGATACCCGCCCTGGGGAACGTTATCCATGACCTCAATCTGAGGGATAACAACCCTCAAGAGCCCGATTGTGTCCATGGCCTTCAAATTTTCGGCCGCACGAGGGGAACCGAGGATCTTGAAAAGCTCATCCCGGATCCGTTCATAAGAAACCTCTTTTAAAAGCTCTTTGTCTTTCTGGATTCTTTTTAAAGTCCTGGCTTCAATCTTGAGATTCAGCGTCGCCCTCAAGCTAAAGGCCCGCATCAATCGCAGGGGATCTTCCTTAAAACTCCCGGCGGAGACCATGCGGATGGTCTTGGTCTTGATGTCCCTGATCGCTTTTTTAAAATCCCTGACGATCTTAAAGATATCTGTCGTCTCTTTAAGATCCCGAAGATTCACACACAGGGTATTGATGGTAAAATCCCGGCGCCCCAGATCTCTCAGAAGCGTTGGGGCCCGGAAATCAGCAAAGTCAAAGATGAAGATCTGGGCGTCCTTTTTTTTAACGACCCGGGCACAACCACGCTCCTGATCCAACAAAACAAAGGCCCCTTTGATTGTGCGGGCAAAATCATGGGCAAACTTGACCGCACCCCGTTTTAATGCAAAATCAAAATCTAAGCTGGAATGATGAGACCCCGTTGTCTCCCGCGAAGGTAGGTGAAGAAAATAATCCCGCAGAAATCCGCCGACTAAATGGATCGTGAGATTCCGGGCTTGGGCGAGGTCTTGGATGGTCTTAAGATACGGATACTCTTGAAGGAGGG
>CAZNDW010000021.1:0-14584 GCA_964571895.1 uncultured Planctomycetales bacterium | reverse complement strand
TCATGACACCAAACGAAATGCGAGAAATCAACGGTCAAAAATCAGTTTTTGAACGCGTTAAGAAAATTAACAGCAACGGTCAGGAGTTTTGGTTCGCACGCGATTTTCAGAATATCTTAGGTTATGTGAAATGGGATAAGTTTCTGTTGGTGATTGAGAAAGCCAAGCAGGCTTGCGTAAATTCCGGGCAAAGAGTGCAAGACCATTTTCTCCAAGCAGAGAAAATGGTTGATATTGGGTCAGGTGCGCAAAGAAAGATTGATGACATTATGCTGTCGCGCTATGCGTGTTATTTGATTGTCCAGAATTCAGATCCTTCCAAACCCATTGTGGCTTTAGGGCAGACCTACTTCGCCGTTCAGACAAGGAAACAAGAACTCATTGAGGAGTCGGATTATCGGAATCTTGAAACGGAAGATGACAAACGTTTATTTTTACGAAATCAGCTTAAGGTTCACAACAAACAGTTGGCGGGTGTGGCTAAAAATGCCGGAGTTATTGAGCCGATGGATTATGCGATCTTTCAGGATCACGGTTATAAAGGTCTTTATGGAGGATTGGCGTCCAGGGATATTCATGCTCGAAAGGGTTTGAGGAAGGGACAACAGATTTTGGATCACATGGGCAGCACGGAATTGGCGGCAAATTTATTTCGCACTACTCAGACAGAAGAAAAATTGAAACGAGACCATGTTAAAGTTAAGCTTACAGCCAATCAGATGCATTACGAGGTTGGCAAAAAAGTAAGAAAAACCATTGAAGAAATCGGCGGGACAATGCCGGAGCATCTCCCCAGCGTTGAAAGTATCAAGCTTGTTGAACGCAAACAACAGAAGAAATTGTTAAAGAAATAACATAGCGTAAAATTCCAATGGCTTTAATTTTTCCGACACCCCTCCAAATTTGGCTCCTCGCCATTCGGCCCAAGACGCTTTCGGCATCGATTGCGCCGGTTATGATGGGCACCGCTCTAGCCTTTGGTGACGGTGTCTTTCATCTGCCTACGGCTTTGTTGTGCCTCTGGGCAGCCATGACGATTCAAATCGCTACCAATTTCGCCAACGATTATTTTGACTACAAAAAAGGCGCGGACACAACCGGCCGGATCGGCCCCACGCGCGTCACCGCGGCGGGATTAGTTGCGCCCCCGGCAATGAAACGGGCTTTTATTCTGGCGTTTGTGCTCGCTGGGATGTTGAGTCTGCCACTCATCATTCGCGGTGGCTGGCCCATTTTGATCATTGCGGCTCTTTCCATTTTGTCCGGAATCATTTATACCGCCGGGCCGCGGCCCTTGGGGTATCTGGGTTTGGGGGAGATCTTTGTGTTGATCTTCTTCGGGCCCGTGGCCGTGGGGGGGACGTATTACGTGCAGTCCTTGCAGATGGATCCCCTCGTCATTCTGGAAGGCTTTGGGCCGGGATTTTTCTCTATGGCTATTTTGGTGGTTAATAATTTGCGCGATATCGAGAGTGACCGGCGATCTGGCAAAAAGACTCTTGCGGTTCGATTTGGTAGGAGATTTGCTAAGATCGAATATATATTTGCTATTGTAGGGGCCTGTTTTATCCCGATTTCAGTCTATTATTCGTTTTATGCTGATTTTGTCTCTTATCTTCCTGTAGTATCGATTGTTATTGGTTTTCTTTCTTTCTATCCCATCTATCTGGTTCTGAAAAAATGCGATGGTCCGTCTCTCAATCGAGCTTTGGCCTATACAAGCTTCTTGTTGATGCTCTACAGCATATTGTATTCAATTGGCTTGCAGTGGCCGCTGGTGTTCATTTGATTCTTGTATTTTTATGAAGATTACCAGCCTTGACGTATTTCGTTTTAACTTACCTTTTGTTAAAGCCCTGTTTCTTAAGAGAAGAGTTTTTCAAAAACGCCAAGGGCTGATCCTTCGATTAACCACTGCAAACGGCTTGGAAGGCCTCGGAGAAATTTCTCCCTTGCCGGGGTTCAGTCAGGAAAGTTTAAAAGAAGCCCAAAAGCAGGCCCTCGCCCTAAAGTCAAGAATTTTAAATCAGAACATCCCGCTCCACTGCGATCAGTTTGACGGATCATTAGAACGCTGGTTGAAGCCTTATCATTTGTTTCCTTCGGTCGCGTTCGGCTTGGAGAGCGCGATTTTAAATTTATTGGCCGAAGGAAAGGGGGGGCCGTCCCGACGGTACATCGGGACGGCCCCCCCTTACGGGGTTCCCTTGATCGGATTGCTCGAGGGCTCCTTTGAGGCCATTACAAAGGAAACCCGCAGGCTGTATCGAGAGGGGGTGCGCATGTTCAAGTTAAAAGTGGGCCGCAGCGATGCGGAAGAAGATCTACGCAAAATTGAAAAGATAAAAGAGATCGTCAAGGATGAAGCAACGCTGCGCTTGGACGCCAATCAGGCGTGGTCGTTTAAAGAGGCGCTGGATTTTGCCAAGGCGCTTAGAGATCCTTCGGCCTTACGGCCTCAGGATGACCCCTCTATTACATTGAAAAGTTCTCGTAGGGGTCATTTCATCGAATACGTCGAGGAGCCTTTTAAAAATCCCTCTCCCCAAAGGATCAGCGATTTTTATCGAGCTACGGGAATTGCCATTGCGCTGGATGAATCGTTGAGGACAATGGAGCCCAAGGGGCTTGTGGCTATCGAGGGTTTAAAGGCCGTTATCTTAAAGCCAACGCTTTTAGGCGGGGTTGAAAAGACGCTGCGTTTTATCAGGCGGGCGGGAAGGCTGGAGATCAGCGCCATCATCAGTTCGAGTTTCGAGAGCGGCATCGGGCTGCGCATCCTCGCTTATTTGGCCCGCTCCTGCGGTGGATCCCCCGTTGGATTAGATACTGCCAAATGGTTTCGGGTTGACCTGGTGCATAAAAGAAAACAGATTCGTTTTAAGAGAGGAAAACTTCATATCCCGCCCGGCGCTCTTAAAAAAGAAGACCTTCATCAAAGGTTTTTAACCAAAATCTCCTCATGAAGCAAATCCCCTGTCCTTTAAGTGAGGCCGCCCGCCTGTACGGCGGGCGTCCCGCTGTGATCTGCGGGTATCGGACACTTTCGTACGCCCAGCTTAATCATTGCGTCTTGGCCACGATACGGTTTTTAGAAGCAATCGGCCTAAAGCGGAATCAGCGTGTGGCGATCGTGGACACTAATCGTCTAGAGTATCTCATCGTTCTTTTGGCGTTGTGGCGGATGAAAGCGGTGGGGTGTCCGTTAAGCCATCGTTTTCCAGAGGCAACGCTGCTTAAGATCCTAGAAAATATAAATTGTCGGCTTGTCATGAGTTCTGATCAGAAGATCTTGGGCTTTCAAAGAATCCCTTTCAGGAAATTACGGTTCGAAGACGTCGTTTCTTCTCTGGTCCGGAGAATCGGAAGGGTAGGGACAGGTTTCCCTGGCCCGCCAGTTGCGATGGCCAGGGCGGGCAAACCTGTCCCTACAAAAATTCTATTGGATCAACCGGCCACGATCGTCCACACCTCGGGGACGGGGAATGCCCCCAAAGCCGTCCTGCACACTTACGGCAACCATTATTTCAATGCCCTTGGCGCCAACGAGAACATGCCCCTTCATTCCGGCGACCGCTGGCTTTTGTCTTTGCCGCTTTATCACGTGGGAGGTTTGGGGATTCTGTTTCGTGTCCTACTGGGGAAGGCCGCGATCGTGGTTCCCTCAAAAGACGAAGGGCTTTCCGAGACGATTCTCAAATACAAAGTCACTCATCTGTCCTTGGTGGCGACACAGCTTTATCGGCTCCTGCACGATCAGCAAAACCAATTGAATCTCAAGAGATTATCCCGTCTTAAGGCGATCCTTGTCGGAGGAGGGCCTGTGCCAACATCCATCCTTAAGGAATCCCTCCAATGGCGTCTGTCGATTTATCTCACCTATGGGTTGACCGAGACGGCGTCACAAGTGGCGACCTCGTCTCAGGCGATTTCTGATCTTTCCAGTAGCCAAGTCCGTGTTTTGAACCACCGCGAGCTTAAGATTTCTCGACAGGGCGAGATATGGGTGAAAGGGCCGGCCTTATTTAAAGGTTATGTCAAGAATGGAAAGATTGTCTTGCCTTTAAAAGACAAGGGATGGTTTGCAACCGGTGATGTGGGATCGATCACCCCGGACGGCCGTCTTTCGGTTGTAGGGCGTCGGGACAACATGTTTATTTCGGGAGGAGAAAACATCCATCCTGAGGAGATTGAACGCCGGCTCTTTGATTTAGAAGGCATAGAACAGGCGCTGGTTGTTCCGGTGGTCGAGGAAGAATACGGCTTTCGTCCGGTTGCGTTTTTAAAAACGCGACCGAAGGCCAAGATCCGTCTTGACGCACTGCATAACCATTTGGAAAAATATCTCCCACGCTTTAAGATTCCGATTTCTTTTTATCAATGGCCCCCACACATTCCACCGGGAAGCTTGAAAGAGAACCGAAGATATTTCCAAGGATTGGTTCAAGAAAAGCAAAAGACCTTTATGAAAATCTCCTGAGAGCCCTTCGGAGGTTGTCGGGAAGAGGAATTTTGGTGTGCGATTTCTTGTCGATGGCCACGTGGATGGTTTTGCCAACTCCCACAATTCTTCTTTTATCCTTTTTGATCGTGTAAGCCAGGGTAAAGGAGGTTATCCCGAGATGCTCCACCGTCACCCCAACGCTCAAACGGTCTCCCACAAACAAGGATGAGCGGTAATCCGATTCCGCATGGACAATGGGGAGGAAGTAATCTTTTTTGCGGATCAACGAGGCGAAGGGAAACCTCAGTTTTCCCAGAAGCGCCTCGTAGCTATCGTGCATGATTGTGAATTGGTTGCTAAAGAAAAGCAGTCCCGCAGCGTCGGTGTCGTGGAGCTTGATCGTGGTTTGGTAGGTGAACATAAGCAAACATCAAATGACTTTTGACAAAAAGTAAGGAGCGTGGTAGATTTCTAAATGCTCAAGATTCTTATTTATCCTGTTATTCGATTCCAAGAGGACTTATTAAACGGGTTGCAGCTCTTCTTGTTTTGCCCGAATAGAAGCTTTAAGAGCTGTAGCGATAAACTCACTGGCATCAAGGATTTCCAGGAGGACGGGTTTTTCGTCCTTAGCGAAATGCACAATCAAGGGCCCCGCTTTTTCAGCATATTTAATGGGTTTGGCGGAAAGCTCCAAAAGCATAATATCTTGTTCACGGTCATAGCTAATCTTCATATCTGGACCTCCTTGCAGGATAAAAGGTGATGACGGTAATAACGTCCTTGGATTCCTCGAAAATCACCCGTATGAGTTGTTGGGCATTTATGACCTTTTGGGCAATGCGCCTTGATTTTTCTGCCTCAATAACCTTGTCGGGGTGAGAGACAATTTCCAGGATTTGGGCTTTTGTAAGAGGGATACCGTGTTTTTCTAAAATTTGGAATTTTAGTTCCGCGTGCTGACAGAATTTTATTTTTTTCATTAGGTGTAATCTAACATGGGGGCAAAAAGGTGTCAAGCAGAGAATCAGGGGGGAGAGACTGTCCCCAGTAATTTTTCAACAATTCCAGTTGAGCAAGGGAAAGAAAAATAATATGCCAAACGGTAACGGAGAAAAATCGCTCGAATCCTGGATATGGGATGCGGCTTGCGCCATTCGCGGCGAACAAGATGCCCCCAAGTTTAAGGACTACATCCTGCCGCTCATTTTCGTGAAGCGTCTGTGCGATGTTTTCGATGATGAGGTCGCGGAGATTGCCAAGAAGGTGGGGAGCAAAACGAAAGCTCTCAACCTCATCGAAAAAGACAAAAAGATAGTCCGCTTCTACCTGTCCATGCGTCCCGCCAATGTAGAGACCGAAGACACCTGGTCCGTCGTCAGGAAGCTGGCTGACAAAATTGGTCAGAGACTCACCGACATCATGCGGGACATCGCCAAGCACAACCCCCGCATCAAAGGAATCATTGACCGAGTGGATTTCAACGCCACCACGCACGGCCAGAGAGAAATATCAGAAGACGGCCTCAGCCGCCTCATTGAGAAAATCAACTTGAAGCGATTGGGCTTGAAGGATGTCGAGCCAGACATCATTGGCCGAAGTTACGAATACCTCATCCGAAAATTTGCGGAAGGCGGCGGCCAAAGCGCGGGTGAATTTTATACGTCCAAAGAAGTCGGCTTTGTCATGGCCAGAATCACGGACCCTGAGCCAGGGTTGGAGATTTATGACCCTTGCTGTGGGTCCGCAGGGCTTCTTATTAAATGCCAGCTTGTCCTGCAAGAGAAGATGTGTGAAAAGGGCGCGAAGAAATATGCCCCGCTTCAACTCTACGGCCAGGAGTCCATCCCAGGGACGTGGGCGATGGCGAACATGAACATGGTCATCCATGATATGCAGGGAACGCTCGATATCGGCGACACCATGAAAAACCCCAAGTTCAAAACGGGCAATCGGCTCAAGAAGTTTGACCGCGTGGTTGCCAATCCCATGTGGAACCAGGATATTTTCACCGCCAGGGACTACGAGAATGATGAGCTTGACCGATTCAGGGGCGGCATACCGAACCCAAGTAGTGCCGATTGGGGCTGGGTGCAACACATCGTAGGGAGCTTGAAAGACGGCGGTCGTGCGGCGTTTTATTTTAAGCGGGAGGCGTGAACATCCCTTCCACAGTGACGACCACCTGATTTTAGGCAGCTCAAGCGGGTATGGACTCGAAGACAGGGAGCGAAATTTCTGCTTCATGGGTCGAATGTACGAATGGAGCCCGACGGCTATGGCCGTCGGGCTCCATTACGGAGTTTCCTTAAAATATGAGGCCACGAAGGTATTGACAAAACAATGAAACGCTGTAAGATAAAAACACTTTTCCATAAATGATGAGAGGAGAGGGTTATGAAGAGCAAAGCCTTGATCGCGGAGTTTATCGGGACATTTGCCTTGGTCTTCATTGGTGTGGGAGCTGTTGCCGCTGATGCGATGACCAACGGCAATTTGGGATTGGTGGGAGTGGCCATGGCCCACGGGTTAACCATTGCCGTCATGGTGAGCGCGACGGCCGCGGTGAGCGGTGGGCATTTGAATCCCGCGGTAACCATCGGTTTATGGTCAGCCAAAAAGATCAATGGACGAAACACCTTAGGCTATGTGATCGCCCAATTGTTGGCTGGAATCGTTGCGGTCTTTGCGCTGAAGCTGATCATTCCCGCTTCTGTCCTGGAGACGATCGCAATGGGTGCTCCCACCTTAGGCCCGGGGATAACGCCCATCGCGGGTTTAGGGACGGAGTTGATCTTAACGTTCTTTTTGGTTTTTGTCGTATACGGAACAGCCGTGCACCATGAGGCCCCTAAAGTCGGAGGCCTCTTTATTGGTCTGACAGTGGCTTTGGATATTTTGATGGGCGGACCCCTGACGGGAGCGGCCATGAATCCGGCCCGTCATTTGGGCCCGGCGCTTCTGGGGGGCGGATTGCACGATTTTTGGATTTACTGGTTAGGACCCCTTGTGGGCGGGATTTTGGCCGCAAGGGTGTATCGAGATTTCTTGGAATAACATCCTTAAAGAAACTTTTCAGTCTAGAAAGGAGTTAGAATGAAAGAACGCTTAGGGTTAGTGACTATGAAGGGGAAACCGCTGACTCTCTTGGGAGAAGAGATTAAGATCGGTCAGCCCGCCCCAGACTGCACGCTGGTGGCCAACGATCTTTCCGAGGTTCCGTTGTCGTCTTTCCGAGGGAAAAGGTGTGTCATCTCGGCTGTTCCCTCTTTAGACACGCCGGTTTGCGATTCCGAAACCAAGCGATTTAATACCGAAGCGGCGAAATTGGGCCCGGACGTCGCCGTCCTTGCCGTCAGCATGGATTTGCCTTTCGCCCAAAAAAGATGGTGCGGGGCGATGGGCGTCAGCAATGTCAAGACGCTTTCGGATTATCGCGAGGCGGCCTTTGGCCGCGCCTTCGGCGTTTTGATTAAGGATCTGCGGCTTTTGGCGCGCTCTATTTTCGTCCTCGATTCCAAGGGGACCGTGCAGTACGTGCAGCTTGTGAAAGAGGTGGCCACCGAACCCGATTATGAGAAGGTTTTGGAGGCGGTGAAGAAAATCACCTAGAATATCAAAAAGGAGAAGAAACCATGGCACACACGTTACCCCCATTGCCTTATGACTACAAGGCCCTGGAGCCTCACATCGACGCTACAACGATGGAGATCCACCATACGAAACACCATCAGACGTATGTGAACAATCTCAACAAGGCCCTCGAGGGGAAGCCGCAGTGGGAGGCGAAAACCCTTGAGGCGCTCATCTCGAACATCAACGGTCTTCCCGAAGATATCCGAACCGCCGTGCGCAATAACGGCGGCGGCCACGCCAATCATTCCTTATTCTGGACGATCCTGGGCCCTCAGAAAGGCGGCAAGCCCACCGGAGAGCTTGAGCGTGCCATCACCCAAGAGTTCGGCAGCTTCGAGGCCTTTAAAGAAAAATTCGAGACGGCCGCCAAGGGCCGTTTCGGGAGCGGCTGGGCGTGGCTGTGCGTCAGCAAAGGGAAACTCTGCGTTTGTTCGACCCCCAATCAAGACAATCCTCTCATGGATATCGCGGAATCTAAGGGTGTTCCTATTTTGGGATTGGATGTCTGGGAGCACGCCTATTACCTCAAATACCAGAACCGCCGCCCAGATTATGTTGCGGCGTTCTGGAACGTCGTCAACTGGGACGCCGTGGCGAAAAATTATCAAGCCGCCAGGGCGAAGCAGTAATAAACAGTAAATTTGCTTGACAGGGTTTTAAAGGCAAATATACTAAATATTGTGTCTCAAGCTCCTTCTATACCCATATTTAGTATGGAACACCCTAAAGCGATTTTTTTGATGGAACAGAAAAAACTATTACTAAGGAGGAACCCTCGATGGTCCCGGAGATTAAAACGGAACTGGAGATGAACGTCCGAAAGCGTAACGGCCAGATGGTTGCGTTTAATCCTTTGCGGATCAGCCATGCCACTGGGAATGCCTTTAAAGAGCAGCATCATCTTCCTCGGGAGGCCCAGTTGCCGCCGGATATCCTGAAGGATGCGTTGCGTGTGACAGACTGTGTCCTTTTGGTTTTGAAAGAACGGGCTCTCCAAAAAGACTGCTTGTCGGTTGAGGAGATCCAGGATGAGGTGATCCGGCAATTGTACGAGAACGGATTTAAAGAAATAGCGGAACGCTATGCCAGCTACCGTCGGCACCATGCGGCGCAGAGATCGCTCTTTGAGCTCTACACCACAACCAAGCGGGACGGAAAAGTCGTTTCCTTCAAACCCGAGAAAATCACCGTGGCCATCGCCAAGGCCTTTCAGGCCGCGAACAACGGAGAGCTCAACGACCTCCTTCTGGAAAAAACCCGGGAGCTCTCGGAGAAGGTGGTCGCGGAGATCCGCAGGCTCTGGCCCGAGGGGAAATCGGTTCCGATCGAAGAGATTCAGGATCTGGTGGAAAAGACCCTCATGGCCTCCGGATACCACGACGTGGCCAGACGCTATATTGTCTATCGAGAAGAGAGGGCCAGAATCCGCCGATCCCAGGCCGATCTTAAGCCGGAGGTGCCGTCTTCTTTAGAGTGGGTCAAGCACATTGGGATTAAAACACAATCCGGGGAAGAGAGGCCCCTCAATCTGGATGAGATCCGCTTTCAGATTGAAAGCTCCTGCCAGGGCTTAAGCGATGTGTCCTCCGAGAAGATCCTGCATGAGTCCCTTAAAAATTATTATAACGGGATGCCGGAGGGTAAAATCGCCGCCTCCAATATCATGGCCGTCCGGTCATTGATCGAAGTCGAGCCCAATTACGGTTTTGTGGCGGCCAGACTCCTTCTTCTGTCGGCGTATCAGGAGGCCTTGGGCTTGCCCGTCAGCTTCGAGAGAATCAAAACAGAATATGCGCCTTACTTTGCTTCCTATATTCGCAAGGCCGTCGACTTGGAATTATTGAGTCCCCAGCTTTTGGACTTCGATCTGGAATATTTAGGGAGACATCTTGATCCCAAGAGAGATTTTATTTTCCGATATATGGGTCTGCAGACTCTCTATGACCGCTATTTTATTCACTGGGAGGACAAGCGCCTGGAGCTGCCGCAGATCTTTTGGATGCGGGTCGCCATGGGGCTGGCGGCTAAGGAGGGGGAACTTAAAGATGAAAAGGCGCTGGAGTTCTATCATATCCTGTCCACGTTCCGCTTCATTTCCTCAACGCCGACTCTCTTTAATTCCGGGACGCTCCATCCGCAGCTCTCCTCGTGTTTTTTGACGACGGTTAAGGATGATCTCCACCATATTTTTAAATGCATCCAGGATGATGCCATGCTTTCCAAATGGAGCGGCGGCCTGGGCAACGATTGGACCAGCGTCCGGGCCATGGGCTCCCGGATCAAGGGCACCAACGGCCGCAGCCAGGGGGTCATTCCCTTCTTGAAGGTGGCCAACGATACGGCGCTCGCCGTTAACCAGGGGGGGAAACGTCAGGGCGCCATGTGCGCGTATCTCGAGGTGTGGCACTTGGACATCGAAGAATTTTTGGATCTGCGCAAAAATACCGGCGATGAGCGCCGGCGCACCCACGATATGCACACCGCCCACTGGATTCCGGACCTTTTTATGAAGCGGGTCAAAACCAACGGCACCTGGACCCTTTTTAGCCCCAGCGATGTTCCGGATCTGCATGATCTCTATGGATCGGCTTTTGAAAGGCGTTACGAAGAATATGAGGCCATGTCCAAGCAGGGAACAATCAAGCATTTCAAGACCCTCTCGGCGGTGGGGCTTTGGCGGAGGATCTTGAGCATGCTCTTTGAAACCGGTCATCCCTGGATCACCTGGAAGGACCCCTCGAATATCCGATCTCCCCAGGATCATGCGGGCGTTGTCCATAGTTCGAATTTGTGCACCGAGATTCTTTTGAACACCTCGAAAGAGGAGACCGCGGTCTGCAATTTGGGCTCGATCAACTTGGCGGTGCACACCGCCGCCGAGGGGCTCAATGATGAGTTGTTAAAAGAGACCGTCACAACGGCCGTGCGCATGCTGGATAATGTCATTGACATCAATTTTTATCCCACCTCCGAGGCCCGCGCGGCCAATACCACCCATCGGCCCGTCGGATTGGGGATCATGGGATTCCAGGATGCGCTCTATATCCGGGATATCAGCTACGCCTCGCCGGCCGCTGTGGAGTTTGCGGATGAAAGCATGGAGGCCGTCTCCTATTACGCCATTCGAGCCTCCCTGGAGCTGGCCCGGGAGCGGGGCGCTTACGCGAGTTACAAAGGCTCTAAATGGGATCGGGGTCTCTTGCCGATCGATACCCTGGACCTTCTGGAAAAAGAGCGGGGCGGGTATCTGAGCGTCGATCGCTCGGCAAAGATGGATTGGACCCCAATCAGGGCCCAGCTAAAGAAATCGGGGCTGCGCAACAGTCTGCTGATGGCGATCGCTCCTACGGCGACCATTGCCAATATTGCCGGAATCACCGCCTCCATTGAGCCGATGTATAAGAATGTCTTTGTCAAAAGCAATCTCTCCGGCGAATTTACGGTGATCAACGAGCATCTGGTGGAAGACTTGAAGCGCCTCAATCTCTGGGACAAAGAGATGATCGATGATCTGAAGTATTTTGACGGCAGTGTCCAGGAGATCACGCGGATCCCGGAGAAGCTCAAGGCCAAGTACGCCACGGCCTTTGAGATCGATTACGAATGGATCATCGAGGCGGCCAGCCGTCGGCAGAAGTGGATTGACATGGGGCAGTCTTTGAATCTCTATCAGGCCAAACCCAGCGGCAAAAAGATCAGCGACATGTATCTTTTTGCCTGGGAAAAGGGTTTGAAAACGACCTATTATCTTCGTTCGATGGGAGCGACCCGCATCGAGAAAAGCACCTTGGATGTCAACCGTTATGGCAATGTCGTGGGCCAGCGTCAAAGAGGAGAGGACAGCCGCGTGACCACCACAGCGCCCCAGACGGGTTCTCAAGGGACCGGGGATTGTGAGGCGTGTCAGTAAGATTGTATGAAGAGACACCCGTCACAAGAGCACCAGGTCACCCTGGCCCGCCAATGATCGGACAAGCCAGGGCGGGCAATGTCACACGTTAAAAAGCTTCTAGTTTTTTGACCTGTGACTGGTGACATGGTGACCGTTGTCGTTAACAATCATTGCAACTGGAGGAATTGCTGATGTCCGAATGCATCCGGATGACCAAGGAAAGGGTCTCGGCGGAGAAAAAGCGGGTCATCAACAACGACCGCATCGTCGATGTGAATCAACTGGTCCCCATCAAATACCGCTGGGCCTGGCATTATTATCTGGATGGCTGCGCCAATCATTGGATGCCGACGGAGGTTTCGATGCAGCGGGATATTGAGCAGTGGAAAGATCCCCGTGGATTCACCCCCGAAGAGCGCCGCGTCATTAAACGGGTATTGGGATTTTTCGCGACCGCCGAGTCTTTGGTCGGCAACAACCTCGTTCTGGCGGTCTATCGCTGCGTGGATAATCCGGAATGCCGCCAGTATCTTTTGCGGCAGGCCTTTGAAGAGGCCATTCATATCCATGCCTTTCAGTATATCGTGCAGTCCCTTTCTCTGGATGAGGGGGAGATGTTCAATATGTACCGGGAGGTCGAAGCCATTTACAACAAAGACGAATACGCCATGAGCTGCACGAGCAGCGTCCTTGATCCCAACCTGAATACGAAGAGCCAAGAAGGCCTGCAGACGTTATTAAAGAATATGGTGGGGCTCTACGTCATTACCGAAGGCATTTTCTTTTACGGCGGATTTGTGACCATGCTCTCCTTCGGCCGCCAGAATCGGATTCCGGGAACGTGCGAGCAGATTCAATACATCCTGCGGGATGAAAGCATCCATATCAATTTCGGGATTGATTTGATTAATACGATTAGAGAAGAGAATCCCTGGGTGTGGGATCGAAATTTCGAGAAGACGATTATCGAATTTATCAAGAATGCCGTTAAATTAGAGCATATTTATTGTGAAGAATGTCTTTCTAACGGGATCTTGGGGCTCAACACCAATCTTTTGAAAGAGTATGTTCAGTATATTGCCGACCGCCGGTTTAAAAGACTGGGGCTTCCTGAGGTATACAGGTCAGCCAATCCTTTCCCCTGGATGAGCGAAATCATTGATCTTAAGAAAGAAAAGAATTTTTTTGAGACCCGGGTCACGGAATATCAAACCGGCGGCGCGCTGGAGTGGTGAGTTATGAATCAATACCTGCAGAGTCTTAAAAATCTCATCTTGACCGAACTGAAAGGAGAACGGGTCAAAGTCGTTTTATTCGGTTCTCGGGCGCGGGGAGACTATCATCTCACCTCTGATATTGATATTGGGATTCTGCCTTTCAATGGGCTCAACCAAAAGAAAATCACCCTTCTTAAAGAGAAAATCGAAGATTTAAATATTCCCTATAAAGTTGAGGTGGTGAATCTGTTAGAGGCCTCAGAATCTTTTAAGAAAGAGTCCTTAAACAATGCGACAGTCTGGAAAGAATGCTAAAAGTAAGCCTGCTGCAATGACCGATTCACTCGATCGGCTTGTTTTAAAATACGCAGATGCCCAGAAGGCCCTTAAGACGTTTGGAGATATTCTACAAGAACCGTTTTCTGTGCTCGTCCGCGATGCCACGATCCAACGCTTTGAATACACCTTTGAAGCCTTCTGGAAGTTTCTCAAAGAGTACTTGAAAGTCAAAGAAGGGGTGGTGGCCAATACCCCCAAGTCGGTCTTTAGAGAGATTTTCTCTTTAGGATTATTGACCGAAGAAGAAACCGTCCATTTTTTGGAGATGACCGATCGAAGGAATGAGACCTCCCATACCTATAAAGAGGCGGTCTCGCAAAAGATTTATGAAGCGGTCCCGGCCTATCAAGGGTTAATGGAAAGATTGCTTAAAAAATTTCAGGATAGGATTGCTTGAGGAAAGATAAAGATCAGGAGAAAGGCAGAAGACGAGTTTATCATGAAAGACAAAGCTAAAAATCTCCTGGTTGCTATTCTTATCGTTTTCCTTTTAATCTTTATTGCCCAAAATACTCAAGTCGTTACGATCCAGCTCCTTTTTTGGCGTTTCAGTATGTCCCGAGCGGTTCTGATTTTGTTGACCGCCCTTTTTGGGGTGGCTCTGGGATATATTTGGGCCAAGAAATAGCCTCCTTCCTGGTCCACCCAGCCAAATTTTCCTGTAAAAATTAAAAAAATATATTGACAGGTAATATTCATTTTGTATATTAGTGTATGTATGATAAACCAACCCATATCCAATAGAGAATTGGAAGCCCTCCGTGAGATTCGCAACTCCCTCATGCACAAAGGAAGAATCTACTGCTGGCCAACGGCGATTCCATGGACCAAAAAGGCATTAATGACGGCGATTTATTATTGATTCGCCAACAGACAACTGCCAGAAACGGTGATATAGTGGTTGCGTTAATTGATGATGAGGCAACGGTCAAAGAACTTCATGCGGCAGGCGAAACAGTTGTTTTGAAACCACGATCAAGTAACAAACACCACCAGCCGATTGTTTTGACAAAGGATTTTCAAATTCAGGGTGTGGTGGTGACGGCGATACCAAAA
>CAZNDW010000020.1:0-16213 GCA_964571895.1 uncultured Planctomycetales bacterium | reverse complement strand
CCATGTCTAAAAACATTGTTTTGATTGGTTTTATGGGCGCTGGCAAGACTATGGTGTCCAATAAGTTAGCAGCGATCCTCAAGCGGGCTCGGGTCTCAACCGATGAGCTCATTGAGAAACGGGAGGGCCGCTCGATCACCGAGGTCTTTGAGCAGTCAGGGGAGCAGTATTTCCGACGGCTGGAAAAAGAGGTGGTTGAGGAAATCGCCCAGAAGGAAAATCTCATCTTAGATTGCGGGGGGGGAATTGTCCTTGAGCCGGAGAATCTGGCCAGCCTCAAGAAAAACGGCATTGTGTTTTATCTGGCTGCCAGTCCCCAAACCCTCTACCAAAGGATTAAGGATCAAACCCATCGGCCTCTTTTGTCCGGACCTGCGACGCCCCCTTTCGTTCGGTCGGAGCGTCGGGATTCGGATCCTCAATCCAAAATCAAGGAGCTCTTGGATCAAAGAAGGATCCTTTATCAACAGGCCCACCACACGATTGATACGAACCACAGATCCGTTGAGGAAATAGCGCAGGAGGTTCTCAAAACGGCCCATGACTGAATTGGACGCCCTTTTAATCCTGAACGCCCTAGGGTTGGGCCCGACCCGTGTCCAGAAGCTCATCGATTGTGTGGGGTCCGCTGCCCGGGTTGTGACTTTAAACGAGGCCAGAGTTCGCGAACTCGCTTTAGAGCCCCTGATTCCTCTCAAGATCCTGGAAAAGATTGAGCATTTTCCTAAAGACAGTTATCTTAAAAAAGAATATAATCTGGTCGACCGTCATCGGATTTCTTTGATTGCTTGTCATGATGCGGCGTATCCCCGACGATTAAAGGAGATCTTTGATCCTCCCTTGGTCCTGTACGTGAAAGGGAACCCCAGGGCATTAGAGGCCCCTGGCATCGCCATGGTGGGGTCGCGTCAGGCAACACTCTATGGTTTGGGTGTGGCCGAGCGATTTGCAGGCGAGCTTTGCGGGGTGGGGTTGAGCATCATCTCGGGGATGGCAAGAGGGATCGACGCCGCCAGTCATCGGGGGGCCCTGAAGGCCAAGGGAACGACCCTGGCGGTTATGGGATGCGGATTGAATCATATCTATCCATCAGAAAATGAAAGATTGGCGGAGGCGATCTTAGAGTCGGGCGCCCTTGTCTCGGAATTGCCGATGGATATGCCGCCTTTAGCCTACAATTTTCCAGGACGTAATCGGATTATCAGCGGACTGAGTTTGGGTGTGATTGTCGTGGAGGCCTCTCAAAAAAGCGGGGCTTTGATCACCGCGGAATTCGCCCTGGAGCAGGGCCGGGAGGTTTTTGCTATTCCCGGCAAGGTGGATCAGCGAAACACTCAGGGGGTTCATCGGTTGATTAAAGAGGGTGCCAAGCTGGCCACCTGTCTGGAAGATATTTTAGAAGAATTAAAGTGGCCTCTTAAGTCTACTTTAAGGGAAGACAGTCTATCGGAGGAATCGCGGTCGAAGGGATCTTCCTTGAATTTAACGAACCAACAGAAACAAGTTTATCAATGCCTGCCCCTCCGGCAGGATGAGCCCGTGCATATCGACCGATTGGTTGACCGGAGCGGTCTTTCGGTCTCCAGCCTGGCGGGTGTCTTGTTTGAGTTAGAGCTTAAAAAAATCATTAAGCAACTGCCCGGAAAGATGTTTGTCCGGGCAGGATGAAAGGATCGGACGCTGATTGATGAACGCCTTAGTCATTGTGGAGTCTCCCGCAAAAGTCAAAACCATCCATAAGATTTTGGGAAACAAATACAGAATCGTTTCCTCCATGGGGCATCTCATTGATTTGCCCAAATCGAGCTTTGGCGTCGATATCGAGCACAACTTCCAACCCCGGTGGGTCGTGGTCCAGCAGAAAAAGAAGGTTTTGACCCAGTTAAAAAAGGATGCGGCCTCTCCTCAAGAGATTTATATCGCCACCGACCCGGACCGGGAAGGAGAGGCGATCGGCTGGAACATCGCCAACACAATCGGCGACGGCAAAAAGTTTTATCGGGTCACATTTCATGAAATCACGAAGGAGGCGGTCTTAAAGGCCTTCCGGAACACCCGGGAGTTTGATCAGAGAAAAGTGGATGCCCAAGTCGCGCGTCGGATTCTGGATCGAATTGTCGGGTATCAGATCAGCCCTCTTTTATGGAAGAAGGTCGGCTCGCGCTTAAGCGCCGGGCGGGTGCAGTCCGTCGCCCTTCGTCTGGTGGTGGAACGGGAGCGGGCCATCCAAAGCTTCACCCCCCAGGAATACTGGCAGATTGCGGTGGATCTTCAAAAACAAGGGGTGGAGGATATCCTGGGCGCTGGCTTAGACAAGATAAACGGCAAAGACGCCGAGCTCCCCCATAAAGAGGCCGCCGACCGCATCGTCGAGGAAATCAAGAAACAGACATTCATCGTCTCCGGTATCGAAGAAAAAGAGCTCAAACGAAAACCGCCCCCTCCTTTGATCACCAGCACCCTCCAGCAGGAGGCCTTTAACAAGCTGGGATTCAATACTTCCAAGACGATGATGGTGGCGCAGGAACTTTATGAAGGCCTCGAGATCGGAGCCCAAGAGGCCACGGGCCTCATCACCTATATGCGGACCGACTCGGTGAATGTCTCCTCAGAGGCCATCGGCCGGGCCCGGGGCTTTATTAAGAAAGAGTACGGCGATCAATACCTGCCGGAGAAACCCAATGTCTATAAATCCCGCAAAACGGCCCAGGAAGCCCACGAGGCCATCCGTCCGACGGATGTCACGCGCCGTCCCGAGTCCCTCAAAGATGTCCTGGATGCGGACCAATACAAGCTTTATGATTTGATCTGGCGCCGGTTCCTCAGCTCTCAGATGGTGCCGGCCGTCTATCAGCAAAGAAGAGTGGAAATTACCGCCGGAGCCTTTGAATTCAGCGCTTCGGGTTCAACCCTAATCTTCGACGGTTATCTGAAGGTTGAAAAGGAAACACGCTCCTCCGAGCCCAGCGTTGATCTTTCTCATTATGCAAAAGGAGACGAGTTGAGCTTGCTTGCGGTCAAACCTTCCCAGCATTTCACAAAACCGCCGGCCCGCTATTCCGAGGCCTCGTTGGTCAAAAATTTGGAGGAGGCCGGCATCGGCCGTCCGAGCACGTATGCCTCCATCATCCAGACGTTGGTCTTCCGCAATTACGTCTCCCGCGATCGGGGATATTTTACGGCGACCGAACTGGGCATGAAGATCTGCGATCTTCTCGTCGAATATTTCCCCAAGGTCATGGACATCGGTTTTACCGCTTCCATGGAAGAAAGCCTGGATTTGGTGGAAGAAGGAAAAATCGAATACACAAAACTCTTAAAGGAGTTCTATCAGCCTTTTAAGCAAGAACTCGATTTTGCGATGACGCACATCGTTAAGACCCCCCCGATCCTGACGAACAAAATCTGTCCGCAGTGCGGCCGGCCCCTGGCGATCAAATGGGGGCGAAAAGGAAAATTCTTGAGCTGTTCGGGTTTTCCTGCCTGTAAATATGCCGAGCCTTTCTCGACCGGCATCAAATGCCCACAGAAAGACTGTACCGGAGAATTGGTGGAACGGCGTTCCAGGAGAGGAGGAATCTTCTGGGGCTGCAGCAAGTTTCCGAACTGTAAGCATATTTCCAAAAGACTCCCCCAAGAGGCGCCCCATGCCCCAGGCCCTTAAGAGATTTTTGTCTTATCTCGAGATTGAGAAGAACTATTCTCGTCATACCCTTTTAAATTACCGGCTTGATCTGGAGGGATTTCTGGGTTTTTTAAAGGGTATGGCTTTATCTTTGGAAAAGGTGGATTATCTCAGCCTCCGGCAGTATTTGAGTGAGTTGAAAAGCAAAGAGTACCAACCGCGCAGTCTGGCCCGGAAACTTTCTTCTTTACGCAGCTTCTTTAAATTTCTGCAGCGCGAGGGCCTTCTGGAAAGCAATCCGGCGTCTGCCTTGAGGACCCCGAAACTCGACCGGAAACTCCCGCAGTTTTTAAGCGAAGGGGAAATGGCCTCTTTGATGGAATCTCCCCCTTTAGACCAAATCTCAGGACGACGGGACCGGGCGATTTTAGAGGTCCTCTACTCGACCGGAATCCGCGTGAGCGAGCTGGTTGGGCTCAATCGGGAGGATGTGGATTTTATCTCCGATATGGTCAAGGTGGCCGGCAAAGGCAAAAAGGAAAGGCTTGTCCCCATCGGAGACAAGGCCTTAGAGGTCCTCAAAGATTATTTGGATACCCGCTCCAGCAGCAATTCCGCCTTGTTCTTAAATAGAAACGGAGAGCGCTTAACGACGCGTAGCATCTTAAATATCACCAACAAATATATTCGATTGACGAGTCTGCGCACCCGCCTCTCGCCCCATGCCCTGCGGCATTCTTTTGCCACGCATTTGTTGAATCGAGGGGCGGATCTGCGTTCGGTCCAGGAGTTCTTAGGCCACGCCAACCTCTCCACCACCCAGATTTATACCCATGTCACCACCCAGCGATTGAAGGACGTTTATGAGAAGGCGCATCCCCGCGCTTAAAATAAGTATGATGCTTATTTATGATGCGGTTTTTCTAGTAGTCCTTTTCGTTTTATTTCCCTATTGGCTAGGAAAACGAAAATTGCACGCCGGATTTCTGATGCGCTTCGGGGTGTTCTCCAAAGAAACCCAAGTGGCGCTCCGGGAGGGAAAAAATGTCTGGGTGCATGCCGTCAGCGTCGGGGAAGTACTGGCCATCCGCGGTCTGATCCGCAGCCTCAAAGAGCGATGGCCGGGCTGCCAGGTCGTTTTATCAACCGTGACGAAAACGGGATTTGCGGTTGCCTCCTCCCAATTGAAGGAATCGGACCGGGTCCTTTATGGGCCGTTGGATTTGAGTTGGGTTGTTAGAAAATATTTAAACCTTATCCGTCCCCAGATCTACATTGTGGCAGAGACCGAAATCTGGCCCAATCTCTTTTGGGCTTTAAGAAAAAGAGAGATCCCTGTTGTTTTGGTCAACGGAAGAATCTCCGAGCGGGCCTTCCGCGGATATTTTCAATGGCGGTATTTCATCCGAAAGATTTTTAACTGTGTCGACCGCTTCTGCATGCAGACCGAGCTCGATCGTCAGCGGGTCATTCATCTCGGGGTCCCGGCATCCAAGGTCCAGGTGGCTGGGAATATCAAATTTGATGATTTGCCTTACCCGGCGGAGTTTGGTCTGCGGGACTTTGGATTTAATGGGCAGGAATCGTTGTGGATCGCCGGCAGCACCCATCCGGGAGAAGAAAAGGTCGTCCTAAAAATTTTTCAATCGTTATGGAAAGAATATCCCGATCTGCGCCTCGTCATTGCCCCGCGCCATGTGGAAAGAAGCCAGGAGGTTGCCCGGCTGATCGAGGAGTTTGGTTTTAAACCGGCAAGACTTTCCGAGCTGCACTTAAGCCCCCCCGCCGACCAGCGGTCGGTTGTGGTCGTCGATACCATAGGGCATCTGCGCTCTTTGTACGGTTTGTCCAAGATTGTTTTCATCGGCAAAAGTCTCAGCAGAAGCGGCGGGCATAACATTATTGAGCCGGCCTTTTTTGCGAATGCCATCCTGGTGGGCCCTCACATGCAAAATTTCCAGGATATTGTCGAGATCTTCTTAAAGCATAAAGCCCTCATTCAAGTTAAGAGCGCTGAGGAGTTGTCCATAAAAATACGCGAGCTTCTTAAGAACCCAGATGAGATGAAGAAATTGGGTCAGAATGCGAAAGAAGTCATTCGAAAGTATCGGGGGGCAACCCAGAAGACGTTAGACATTATTGATGAGTTATTAGTTTCTTCTCGAATATAAAGAAAATAAAATAGGGTTCTTTATGAAAGACTACCCTTACCGTTTGGCCACGGATCAGGAAGCAGGCCCGCCCTCTAGCAGAATGGTACAGGGCGGGCGGGCCTGCTTTATCAAGTTTTTTTTGAAAGGATTATCTTTTTTCTACGGCTTGGGGGTGAAGGCTGTTTTGTGTTGTTATGAAGCTGGCCTATTGAAAAGGCACCGCCTCCCCAGACCCGTTATCAGCGTCGGAAACATCACTTGGGGAGGGGTCGGCAAGACCCCTTTGGTTGAGTTGATTGCGGGGTATCTCAAAGAAGGAAAATTAAAACCGGTGATTTTGATCCGCGGCTACATGCCGGAAGGGTCTTCCCCTTTCAGCGATGAGGCCAAGGTTCTGCAGGAGAATCTGGGAGATATCCCGGTTGTGGTTGGGCGCAATCGCTGGAAGACCGCTCAAGAGGCTTTGAACCATCACAGCGTAGATGCCTTTATTTTGGACGATGGATTTCAGCACTGGCGGATTGCCCGAGGCTTGGATATTGTGGCGGTGGATACAACCAACCCTTTCGGCAACGGGCATCTCATTCCCCGGGGGATTTTGCGGGAACCCTTAGAGCATTTGCGCCGCGCCCATATTTTTGTTTTGACAAAAACAGACTTTGGCCGGGCCAATCTGGAAAATATCAAATTGAAGCTACGAAAACTCAATCCCGAGGCCTTAATCGTCGAGAGCGTTCATCAGGCGGTTGGCCTTGTGGATCTGTGCGATCCTAAGAGGCCGGTGGATCTGGGACTCTTGCGGGCCATGCGGGTCTGTGCCTTTTGTAGCATAGGGGATCCGGAGTCTTTTAAAAACATGCTGAGCTCCTTAGGGGCGCGGGTGGTTTGTCTTGTCCCCTTTCGCGATCACTATCAATATGATGAAAAAGACGTCCGTTATGTTGTGGATCAAGGGAAGGCGCAGGGCGCAGTCGTTTTTGTCACGACTCCCAAAGACGCGGTCAAACTCGCCGGCCATTTAAAATTCTGGCAGAAGGGGAATGGTCTTTTTAGCTTAAGGATCAGATTGGCGATCACCCAAGGCCAACAGGAATTCTATGCGCGAATCTCTCATTTATTGGAGCGTTAGGATCTTTGGTTTCCTTATGCGTTGTCTTCCTCTTCGGCCGGCTTTGGGGATAGGGCGGATGCTGGGACGTCTGGCTTATTATTTCGACCTCAGGCATAAAGCTTTGGTTTATGCCAATCTGAAGGTTGCTTTTGCCAGGACCAAGGGCCCTCAGGAAATCCGCAAAATCACGAAAACCTTTTTTCAAAATTATGGGCAAAACTTCATTGAGCTTTTTCGTCTCTCTTCCTTGACACCGAGACAATTGGAACAAGCGGTCACGATTGAAGGCACAGAGCATCTGGACGCGGCCCTGAGCGCCCGAAAGGGGGCCATCCTTTTGGTCATGCATTTTGGCAATTGGGAGCTGGCCAACCGCTCCAGCGCGATGTTGGGATATCCCTACAAGGTCATCGTGAAGCAGCAAAAGAAATTTTTTCGTTTAAATGAGCTTTTGAACTCTTATCGCCGGCTGGGCGGATCCGTTGTCATTTCTCGAGGGACAGGCACGCGGGAGCTGATCAAAAGCCTCGAGAACAATGAAGTGATTGGGATGGTTGCGGATCAAGGGGGCAAAGACGGAGTTCTGGTGCCTTTCTTGGGGAGACAGGCTTCCCTTTCGGTCGGGGCCATCCGCCTGGCGCTCAAGCGGGGGGTGCCTTTGTGTTTTTCCGTGATCATCCGCGAAAATCATGCAAGGCATCGGGTGATCATCCACAAGCCCTTGGAGTTGGAGACAACCGGTGAACTGGAAAAAGACATCGTCACCAATTTAACCAAACTCGCAAAGATGATGGAACAGTACATCACGCAGTATCCGGCCGAGTACATGTGGTCTTATAAAATCTGGAAATATTCCAAGCAAGCCACAATTGCCGTCTTAAACGACGGCAAAAAAGGTCACCTCAATCAATCCCTCGCCTTGGCCCAAATGATTGACACCGCTTTGTCCGAGCGGGGGGTCCAATCCGAGACCAAAGTGCTGGACGTCGTTTTTCAAAGACCTTTTGGTAAGAGGTGGGTTCTGATGGCGAGCTGCGCGGTTCCCGCATTTTTTCTTCAAGGACGACTGGAATTCTTGAGCAGATTTTTAACCCGGGAGTCCTTTGAGCAGCTTATGGCCGTCAAGGCAGATTTCCTTGTTTCCTGCGGATCTTCGCTGGCCCCTTTCAATTACCTTTTGTCCCGGGACAATCGGGCCAAGAGTATCTGTGTGCTGAAGCCCAGCGTTTTAAGCTTCAAAAGATTTGATCTCGTGGTCCTGCCGCAGCACGATGCGCCTTTGTCGGTCAAACCCAGTGAGCATTTTGCCATCACCCGCGGCGCGCCCAACCTCATAACTCCCGAGTATCTGAAAAGACACTCGGAGCTCTTGTTGAAACGATTTTCCCACCTTAAGTCAAACTTTAAGATCCGCATCGGCCTTTTGATCGGCGGGGACAATAAAAATTATTGTTTAACAGAAGATCTGGCCAAAATCGTGATCGATCAGATCGAAGAGATCGCCGCGGGAATCGGGGCGGAGATCCTGGCCACAACTTCCCGTCGGACTCCGCCCCGAGTCGAAAATTTTTTGATGCGGGAGCTCAAAAAATACCCCCCCTGTTCCCTTTTGATCATTGCCAATCGTCAGGAAATTCCGGAAGCGGTGGGCGGGATCCTGGCGCTCTCGGATATCTTGGTCGTCTCGGGGGACAGCATCTCCATGATTTCGGAGGCAGCCGCCTCCGGCAAGAACACCGTTGTCTTTTCCATGAAAAAAAGAAAAGGATTTTTTTTAGGGCCGCTTAAACACGATCTCTTTATGGAGCGATTAAACGATGAGGGCTTTATCGTGACGTGCGATCCCCCCCAGGTGGGCCGCTTGATTTATGATGTGGCTAAAAATAAAATCAAAACAAAGACGCTCGACGATCGTTCGGCCCTTTTGAAAGCCGTCCGGGAAATCCTATGAGAATTTTGCAGATTCTTCCAGAATTGAATGTGGGCGGAGTTGAAACCGGCACCGTGGATTTGGCCCAATACTTGACGGAGCACGGCCACGCGGCGATCGTGGTTTCCAGCGGCGGGCCGTTGGCCTCGGAGCTGGAAAAGATGGGCATCAAACACTATCGCCTCCCGGTCCATCAAAAATCCCTGACGACCATCTGGAAGTCGATCCAGGGGCTTAAAAAAATCATCGAAGACGAAAAGGTCGATATTGTTCATGCGCGCTCCCGTGTCCCGGCCTGGATTGCTTATTTCGCCTGCCGGGATAGGGAAGCGCAGTTTCTGACGACCTGTCATGGGTATTACGCCAATCACTTTTTCAGCCGGGTGATGGGGTGGCCCAAACTGGTGATTGTGCCCAGCGAGATCATCGGCAAGCACATGATCACGACCTTCGGGGTTTCGGCCCAAAATATCCGGTTGATCCCCAGGAGCGTCGATCTTAAGAAATTTCAGATTCCCCGGCCTTCCGGGCCCGGACAATCGGAATTTGTGATCTCGATCGTCGGGCGGATCACCCCGCTCAAGGGCCATCTTTATTTTTTGAAGGCCATGGCCAAGGTGGTTCGCAGTATCCCGTATGTCAAAATTTGGATTATCGGCGACAGCCCCCGGCAGAAAGAGGCCTACAAACGGGAATTGAAGACCGCGGTGCGGCGGTTGGGTTTAAGCGGGCATGTGGAATTCTTAGGTACAAGACACGACATCCCGGAATTATTATCGAAGACCGATGTCGTGGTTTTGGCGACGGTGACCCACGAGGCCTTTGGCCGGGTGATCTTGGAGGCGCAGGCCGCGGGGGCCGCGGTTGTGGCCACCCGCGTGGGAGGGGTCGTGGATGTCATTGATGACGGGGCGACGGGATTGCTGGTTCCCCCTCGAGACCCGGACAGCATGGCTGAGGCGGTGGTGCGGATCTGGAAAGACCGCAAATTCGCGCAGTCCTTAATCCGTGAGGCCCAAAAGAAACTGGAAGCCCAATTCACTTTAGAGCGCATGGCGACCAAGACCCTTAAAGTGTACCAGGAACTTCTCAAGTCCCTGAATATTCTGGTCGTCAAATTGAGCTCGGTGGGGGATACGGTCTTGGTGACGGCCTCTTTGAGGGCTCTGCGAGAAAAATATCCCTGGGCCAGGATCTCTTGTCTGGTTGGCCGCGAAAGCCAAAAGGTTTTGCAGGGATGCCCCACCCTTGACGAGGTGATAGTCTTTGATGGGGAAAGAGAGGATAAGGGGCTCTTCGGGCTCCTTCGTTTTTCCAGAAAATTGCGCGCCCGCAAATTTGATAAGGTCATCGATTTTCAAAATAACCGCAAAAGCCACCTCTTGAGTTTCTTGAGTTTTCCTAAGGAAAGCTACGGCTACGATCGGAAATGGGGGTTCCTGCTGAGGCATCGCATCCGGGGTTCTCCCGCGAGGACCAGGGGACCGGTAGAGCACCAGTTTCAAATTTTGAAGATGTTGAAGATCGACTGCCCGGATTATCCCCGTCTTGAGCTTTGGCCGTCGATCAAAGATCAGGAATACGTCCAGAGTCTTCTGGACTCGGAATGGCTAGGGAATGCCCAGAATATCGTCGGGGTCAATATCGCGGCCTCCCGGAGATGGGAGACCAAAAATTGGCCGCTGGAGTATATCGCCCGGTTGTGCGATGTCCTTTCAGAGAAAAATATCCGGGTGTTGATTACGGGGCTGCCCGACGACAAAGAGGCCGCCCGGCAGCTTTTAAAATTGACGAAAAGCAAACCAGCCGTCTTCGTGGGGAAAACGGATATCCCGCAGCTGGCGTCCTTGATCAAAAGATGCAAAGTCTTTGTGACTCCCGACTCGGCGCCGATGCATGTGGCGGCAGCGGTGGGCACTCCCTTTGTTGCGTTTTTCGGCCCCACCGACCCCAACCGGCATCTGCCGCCGGCTGAGAAATGCGTGGTCTTAAAAAGAGAGCTGCCGTGCTCTCCCTGCTACAGTTCCCGGTGTCTTATCAAAACGCACGAGTGCATGCGGGATATTTTGCCGGAGGAAGTCGCGGAACGGATTGAGAAACTTATTGTTGAAAGAACCACTATCCCATCATGAATATCCTTTTTTTATCAACTCATTTGAATACTGGCGGGATCACCAGTTATCTTTTGACTCTGAGCCAAGGGTTGATTAAAAAAGGCCATCGGGTTTTTCTGGCCACCAGCGGCGGGGAAATGGTGGGGGCATTCAAGTCTCTGGGGGCGGATCATCTTCCCTTGAATATCCGTACGAAATCCGAGCTCGATTTGAGGATTTATTTTGCTTTAAAACTTCTCCAGAGGCTGATCCAGGATCAACGGATCGACATCGTCCATGCCCAGACTAGAATCACCCAGGTGATGGGATTCTGCCTTAAGAAGAGGTGCCGCGTGCCTTATCTTTCCACGTGCCACGGTTTTTTTAAAAGGCGTTTGGTGCGAA
Source organism: uncultured Planctomycetales bacterium (assembly GCA_964571895.1). Classification (GTDB taxonomy): domain Bacteria; phylum Omnitrophota; class Gorgyraeia; order Zapsychrales; family JAHFFX01; genus CAZNDW01. The sequence continues at coordinate 4,896 of CAZNDW010000020.1, read as the reverse complement.
GGATTTTTCCCTGCTGGGGCGACTCGGTGATTGCCATCAGTGAGGCGGTCCGGGATCATCTGTTGAGGGATTTTGAAGTGGCCGCCCCTCAAGCGGTCCTCATTAAAAACGGCATCGACACCGAACAATTTTCGGCCGTTGATGAGGAAACAAAAGATAAAAATCGTGTGGCTTTAAAGCTCAATCACGGCCCGGTCATCGGGATCGTTGCCCGGCTCTCCGCCGTCAAGGGTCATGAGATTCTGATTGCGGCGATGAAAAAGATTATCTCCCAATTCCCTCAGACCCAGCTCCTCATCGTGGGGGAAGGCCGCACCAAAGACGGGCTGCAGGCCCTGACGCGGGAGTTCCAGTTGGAAGACCATGTCCGATTTTATCCGGTTGTCCATCGCACCCCGGAGGTGTTATCCTTATTGGATGTTTTTGTTATGCCTTCTTTCCAAGAAGGCCTGGGGTTGTCGGTGATGGAGGCCCAAGCCATGGGGCTGCCGGTCGTGGCCTCCAAGGTCGGCGGGATCCCGCAGCTCATCGAGGACGGCACAACCGGGCTCTTGGTGCCTCCCCGGAATGCCGATCTTCTGGCAGAGGCGATTCTGCTTCTTTTGCGTCATCCCCAGAAGGCCCAAGAGATGGGTGAGCGGGCCAGGGCATTCATCCAAAAAGAATGCTCGGCCCACGTCATGGTGGAGCAGACGATTCGGCTTTATGAAAGATTGCTCGTTATGGGCGCCCCGACGGAACGTCGGGGCGCCCCACTTGGGATAAGACATGAATAGAATTCTTGTTGTTAACGTCAACTGGCTGGGGGACGTCGTTTTCTCTTTGCCGATTTTCAAGGCCTTAAAAACGGCTTATCCGAATGCCTCAATTACCTGTTTGGCCGTTCCCCGGGTCAAAGAGGTTTTGGAAAGCAACCCTTATATTGATCACATCGTGATTTATGATGAGGAAGGGAACAACCGGAGTCTTTTCGGTAAAATCAAGCTGATCGCCCGTCTGCGCTGTCTTAAGTTTGACGCTGCTTTTTTATTGCACCGCTCCTTCACGCGGGCGCTTTTGATCTTTCTGGCGGGTATTCCCCAGCGGGTGGGATACGATACCAAAAAGCGGGGATTTTTATTAACGCACAGGGTCGATCCTTTGCCGAAGGGCTATCATCGCTGGGAGGTCTACCGCCATGTGGTCGAGTCGTACGGGATTAGAGTGAACGGTCATCCGGGCGAGTTGCAGGTGGATTCCCGCGCGGGAGAAGAAGTCGGGCGGCTTTTAGAAAAAGAGGGAATTCGTCCCGATGATTTTCTGATTGTGATCAATGCCGGGGGCAATTGGGATCTCAAGCGCTGGCCTAAAGAAAATTTTACTGTGCTGATTGATCGTCTCATTCGAGAATTCAACGCCAAGGTGATTCTCTCGGGTGGCTTAAAAGACAGGGGATTGGTCGGTGAGATCGCTGCCGCCGGCGAGATCTCTACGATTGTCTGGGCCGGGCAAACTTCCCTCAAACAATTGCTGGCGCTTCTTAAAAAAGCGCATCTGGTGATTTCCGCGGACTCGGGGCCGCTGCATTTGGCGGCGGGCCTGGGGACACCCGTGATTGGGTTATTCGGCCCCACCCGTCCGGAGATCACCGGGCCGCGCCCGCAGGGCCCGTCGATTGTGATTCAAAAGGATGTGGGCTGCAACCGCGAGCCGTGCTATTATCTTTCCTGTCCGGATAATGTCTGCATGAAGTCGATCACGGTCGATGAGGTGATGGATGCCGTCCGGCAGCTTAGAGGTTAAAAAGTACGGGCCGTGGGGCAAGTGTATGAAAGATCTTGATCCGCAAAAAGTCTTAATCGAAACGTATGGCTGGTCATAAGTCCTAATCCCTTAAAATTATGACCCCCCTACCACAACATCCGCATCATCCAGGGTTTCTGGAGGCGCTGGAATTATCGGAATTCGTACATTATGAAATAGAATAGTTTGATTAATTATACCAAATATGGTATATTAAGGATGGACGAAAGAATACCAAAGAAATTAGATTTCGTTGGGTCTTCCAGAGAAGATCTTAAAGAGTTTCCTCAAGAAGTGAGACAGGATATCGGATACGCGCTCTTTGAGGTGCAAAGAGGCCAAAAACCAGCAAGCGCAAAACCTTTGCAAGGATTTGGAGGAGCCAGCGTCCTCGAAATCATTGAAAATTTCTCTGGAGACACCTATCGAGCGGTTTATACAGTGAAATTCCGAGAAGTGGTATATGTCTTACACTGTTTTCAAAAGAAATCAAAGCATGGCATTAAAACACCGCAACAGGATGTTGGCCTGATTAAACAGCGATTGAGAGTAGCCGAAGAGGATTATAAAGCCAATTATAAGTGAGGTGAATAGATTATGAGTATAAAAGAAAAAATCCACCGAGGAAGCGATAACGTATTTGCAGACATCGGCGTTTCTCATCCCGAGAGAGTTTTTGCCCGCGCCCAGATTATGTTCCGCATATCTGAAATTATCAAAGAGCGCGGTTTGACCCAAAAAGAAGCATCGGAATTACTCGGTATTCCTCAGTCAAAGGTTTCCTGTCTCATGAACGGCAAACTCAGCATGTTCTCGCTCGATCACCTTTTTGAATTGTTAAATGCGTTAGACCGCGATGTGGAAATCATCATAAAGCCGAAAACCAAAGAAGAGAAGGCCGCTACAACGCATGTGCTCCTTGTCGCTTCGGCTTAATGAGGTGCGCCTGTCGCAAGCAGGCAGGCCTTGGCGAAGGGACGGTTAAAAAATTATGATTCCCTACCATAACATCCTTATCGTCCGCACCGACCGCTTGGGGGATGTGGTCTTGACGACCCCCGTGATCGCGGCCTTGAGGAGGGCGTACCCGGAGGCCCGGGTCTCGATCATGGTCAGAAACGAGACCAGGGACATCGTCGAGGGCAATCCCCACCTGGATCAGGTGATCGTTTATGACCGGGAAAAAATCCACAAGGGTCCGGCGGGATTCTGGAAGCTCATCTTCCGGCTGCGGCGTGAGAAGTTCGATCTGGCCATTGTGCTGCACACCAAAAAGATCACGAACGCAATCTGCTTTCTCGCCGGTATCCCCCATCGCCTGGGTTATAAAAATGAGAAATTCGGATTTCTTTTGACGCACCCTCTCAAAGACACCCGCTGGCAGGGGACCAAGCACGAATCAGAATACTGTCTGGATGTCCTTAAAGCTCTCGGGATTCGTGACGTTTCGCCGGAATTTTACGTGCCTGTTCAGAAGGAAGGGGAGGCGTGGGCCCGGCAATTTTTTCTGGAAAATCAGATTCGGAGCTCCGAGCGGTTGATTGCGGTTCATCCGGGGGCCAGCTGCATTTCTAAACGTTGGCCGGCGCAGAATTTCGCCGAGGTCATTAACAGGATACAGAACGATTCTTCGGTAAGGATCGTCCTCATCGGGAAAGATGATCCCTCAGGGGCTGCAGGGGAAATCCTCGCTACGGTCAAAGGCCCGATTGTGGATCTGACAGGCAAGACCTCGGTCAGCCAGTTGATCAGTCTTCTGAAGCGGTGCCAGCTTCTTATCTCCAACGATTCCGGGCCTGTGCACGTCGCCAGCGCCCTGGGGGTTCCGGTCGTGGCGATCTTTGGCCGGAATCAGGCGGGTTTGAGTCCTACCCGCTGGGGGCCGATGGGGGAGAAATCGGTTATCCTTCATAAGGAAGTGGGATGCCCCGTCTGCCTGGCCCACCGGTGTCAGATTGACTTCAAATGCCTTAAGGAAATCAGCCCCCAGGAAGTTTTTGAAGGATTGACTCGTTGTGCGCAGTTATGATAGAATGACGCTCGTTTTGACGAAAAGGGACTGTACGATGAATCCATTTAACCAGATCATTTCCAATTTTCCCCACAAAAAGATCCTCGTCGTGGGAGATATCCTTTTGGATCAATATATCCGGGGGAGCGTCTCCCGGATTTCCCCCGAGGCGCCGGTCCCCCTTGTCTTGCAGGAAGGCCCGTCCCTTTATACACCGGGCGGCGCGGCCAATGTGGCCAATAATTTGCGCAGTTTGGGTGTGCGCGTCACGCTGGTGGGAAGGATCGGCCCGGATGGGGAAGGGAAAATTTTTTTAAGGGAATTAAAGAAACAAAGAATTCCTCCCGATGGCATCTTCGTCGACAAAAAGATCCCGACGATCCTTAAGACCCGCATTATTGCGCACAATCAGCAGGTCCTCCGGCTTGACCGAGAGACGATCGATGTCCCCGGAGACGGTTCCTTAATGGGAAAAGTGAAAAATTTTATCCGTACCAATATCGGTTCCCTGGATGCCGTTATTATTTCCGATTACGGAAAAGGAATGATTTCCCCCGCGCTCGTGCGGGAGGTGTGCTCTCTGGCCATCAACCAAAAGAAGATCATTGCGGTCGATCCTAAGGTCGAGCATTTTGCTTATTATCAAGGGGTCACCGCGATCACCCCCAACCGGAAAGAAACCGAAAACGCCATCCACAATATCAAAATCACCCACCGGGACGGGAAAAAACTGGCGGTTCATGTGGACAGCCTCAAGAGCGATGCGGACATTGATTCGGCCGGCCAGGCGTTGTTGAATTTTTTAAATCTCGAGTGTCTTTTGATCACCCTGGGCGAGCAGGGGATGCGGCTGTTTGAAAAAGGCAGAAAGCCCGTTTATATCCCGACGCGGGCCCGGGAAGTCTTTGATGTGACCGGTGCCGGCGACACGGTGATTTCGATCTTTACCCTGGCTTTGACCGCGGGGGCCACGAAAAGACAGGCGGCCGAGCTGGCCAATTATGCCGCTGGGATTGTCGTCGGCAAAATGGGCGCGGTGGCCGTTTCGCCCGTTGAGCTGTCGCAGGCCATTCGATCCTTCGACTTACGCTCCCTGGCCCTGT
>CAZNDW010000019.1:6186-17160 GCA_964571895.1 uncultured Planctomycetales bacterium | reverse complement strand
TTCTTGAGACTTTTCATACCATTGGTAAGTTTTCTTAAGCCCCTCTTTAAGGCCCACCTTGGGTTTCCAACCCAAATGCGTGATGCGACGGATATCCAGGAGTTTCTGGAAAGTCCCATCGGGGCGACTTTTGTCGAAGATGATCTTTCCGGTAAAGCCAGAAATTTTCTTGATCAATTCGGCCAGTTCTTTAATGGAGATGTCATAACCACAACCGACATTGATCATCCAATCGTCCGCATAATGATCCATCAAAAAAAGACAGGCGCGGACAAAATCATCCGCATAAAGGAACTCTCTTCGGGGACGGCCGCTTCCCCAGACAACCACTTCTTTCCGGTCTTCCCCAACGGCCTTATAAAATTTTCCGATCAAGGCCCCCAGAACATGGCTCGTGTCAAGATCCGTGTCCGCCCCCGGACCATAAATGGTCGCCGGACAGCCCACAATCGCGTTGAATCCATATTGTCTGCGATAGGCCTGACACAGCCTTGTGCCGGCGATCTTGGCAATGGAATACGGTTCGCTCGTCGGCTCCAAAGGGCCCGTCAAGAGATATTCTTCTTTCATCGGCTGAGAGGCCTCCTTGGGATACGTGCAGGATCCGGTGAAATAAAGGAGCTTCTTGACGCCAAACTGGCAAGCGGCGTGAATGATATTGTTTTGACTCTCGAGATTCTCATAAATAAACTCGGCGGCGAATTTCTGATTGGCGGCAATCCCTCCGGAACGGACCGAACCCAAGAAAACGTAATCCGGTTTATACCGTGCAAAAAATACCCGGACCTTGCGTTGATTTAAGGTATCCCAAGGGATGCGGGATGAAGAAAAGACATTTTTAAAACCCTGGGACTTAAGATGCTGGGTGAGGGAGTTCTCAATGAGGTCATTGTGGCCGACGATCAAAATCCTGGACTTCTTGTGCATAAATTATTTCTCATTGTAATAATTGCCGTGTTCGATCAAGAGGGTGGACTTGTTGTCTTCGCGTTTGAGGGCATATTCATAGGCCGGGAAGATCTCTTGCGGCTCATTGAGCTCCACCACTGCAATTGAGGTAAACATCCGGCGAAAGGCCTCGGCGTAATTGCCCACATGCTGATGGCCGGGATGAACCGGCGCCTCCGGCCCGACAGCGACACGAATAATCACTTGAGAGGCCCACGTGTGGGAGCTGATGACCGGGATCTTATCCAACATATTGACCATGTCGGCCGTTGCCAGCAAGAGGAAATTCTGACGCGGATAAACCGAGATGGGGACATACCCGGCTAACGCCAAGCCGATCGTAAACTGCATCTGGAAGCTTTCATTGACCGGCATCTCCAGGGTTTTGTCTTTGGGCAGATCCCGTAAGGTCTGGTACATAAACGTTCCCGGCCCAGCCACGGTCTGTCCCAGAAAGACCGTTTTCGGCTGCTTCGCCATCCACTCCATGGTTCGCTTGAGCTCGTCGAAGTACTTCATAAGCGAATCCTAGACTTATGGAGCGAAGCGAACATAAGTCGTAGGTTGAGCTTACCCCCGCGTCTTGCTGTCGCAAGACAGCAGCGGGGGTTAATTCGGCCAGCCACTTACGTTCTCTTACGCTCCGTAAGTGGCGGCCTCATTAAAACTTAATCAATCTCCCCAACCCCGAGTGCGGATACCCATTCACATATTTGAAGTAAACGATCTTCTCTTCATACTTCGTATTTTTAAACCACGGCTCCTCAGAGCCCCAGACTTCCCTCGTATTCGTCATAACGCTTACCCCGTTATCACAAACAACAAACGTAACGGGTAAATCGAAATGAATCGCATACTTTACCGATTCGTGAAAGACCCCTGTCTCCGCGGACATATCCCCGCAGAAGAGATAGACCTGGCCCTTTTTGTCCTGCCGCTTTAAAGCCCAGGCCACCCCGACCGCGGTTCCCATGAGGCTACCGGCGATTCCGGAGCAAAGGATTTTATACTCGGGAAAACATAAAGAAATACTCTTTCCCTCGAGAATGGCCTGTTTCACCGCCTCTCGCGGAACGCCTTTAAGAAGCGCCAGCTCATGAGAGTCCCAATACCCAAAAACATAATCGTCCGGACCAATGTTATTGTCTTTAAAAATCTTGATGAGTTGTTCTTCCCGGCCGGAGCGCAGATGCACCGGAGCCCGGATGGCACCGGTTGCATAGATCTCGGCTATTTCTTTCTCAAAGTTTGCGAGGTCTTCCTTGGTAAGCATAACAAAATTATTTTCTACTCCAACGTTCATAACGGCTTAACCCCTTAAACAGGGACAGTATAATCAAAAAGAATTGTTCCTTCAATGATTAAAATCAGGGCCTTTCCTTAAACCACCGGATCGTCTCTTTAAGCCCTGGCTGCAGGGGAACCTTCGGCGTCCAATGAAGCTCTTTTCGCGCCAGCCGGATATCCGGACAGCGCTGTTTCGGATCATCCACGGGCAAGGGTTTAAAAACAATTTTGCTTTTGGCTCTCGAAAATTGAATCACGAGTCTGGAAAACTCAAGGATGGAAAACTCCCGGGGATTGCCAAGATTAACCGGCCCCGGGATTTTAGAAAACAAGAGCCTCATCACCCCCTCAACCAAATCCGAATAATAGCAAAACGATCGTGTCTGGGAACCGTCTCCGTAAACGGTCAAGGGTTGATGGTGAAGCGCCTGATGGATAAAATTGGGAACGACCCGTCCGTCGTTGATGCGCATACGGGGGCCGTAGGTATTAAAGATCCGGGCGATTTTGGCATCCAGTTTGTGGGACCGGCGGTAAGCCGTGGTCAACGCCTCGGCAAACCGTTTGGCCTCATCATAAACTGCCCGCGGCCCGACGGGATTGACATGGCCCCAGTAGGTTTCTTTTTGCGGATGCTCTTGGGGGTCTCCGTAAACCTCGGAGGTGGAGGCCAAAAGATAGACGGCCTTTTTGGCTTTTGCCAATTCTAAGCTGTGAAGAGTTCCCTGGGAGCCGGCCTTAAGGGTTGGAATCGGAAACTTAAGATAATCCACGGGACTCGCCGGCGAAGCAAAATGCAGGACGTAATCCAGGGGGAGTGAAATTTTAATCTCTTGAGAGATATCCTGCTTGATCAAAGAAAAATTTTTATCCTTAAGGAGATGACCGATATTCTTCCGGTCGCCGGTAAGAAAATTATCCAGACACACAACCCGGAAGTCCCGCTGAAGAAACCAGTCACACAGGTGACTCCCTAAAAATCCCGCACCGCCTGTTATCAGAACGGCCTTTTTTCGCTGAGGCATTTTCCTTTAACCACCTCTATAAAAAAAATTTAGAATCGGATGACCTTGGGATCCTTTTGCTTTCGGTACACATTGCGGATATCGAAAATCCAGCGGCTGTGCCTTAAAAGGAACGGGTAGTTCACACCCGTATGGTCCACAGCAATAATAACGCAATCAAACCGGACCAAACTCCTTTGGGTTAACGCAATCCCTTTTAAATGGATCTTCCCAATCTTAAGATACGGGACCATCGGATCAAAATAATCCACCTGGCAGCGGGCCTTTTGGAGGAGCTCGATCAATTTAAGCGAGGGGGATTTCCGCAGATCCTTCACATCCTTCTTATAGGTTACGCCGACAACCAACACCCGAGCCAGCGCCAAGGATTTTTTCTCTTTTTTAAGGATGTCTTGGAGCCGTCCCAGCGCATACCGGGGCATCCGGCCATTCACCTCGGCGGCGAGCTTGATAAATCGGGAATGAAAACCGGCGTGCTTGGCTTTCCAATACAGATACAACGGGTCCTCCGGGATGCAATGCCCCCCCACCCCGAGGCCGGGATAAAACGGCATGAACCCAAAAGGTTTGGTCTTCGCAGCGCCAATGACTTCCCCAACATCAATGGCCATCTTGTGGCACATCATGGCGACCTCATTGATCCAGCCGATGTTGATAATGCGAAAGGAATTCTCCAAAAGTTTTGTCATCTCGGCCACCTCGGGAGAGGAGACCAAATGAACCTTGCGGATAATCCTCTCGTAAAGAAGTTTGGTCAGCTCCCCGGATCGTCGGTTAATTCCCCCCACCACCTTGGGGATCCGGGCGAGATTATGGGTTTTGTTGCCGGGGTCAATGCGTTCCGGGGAAAAGGCAAGATGAAAATCTTCTCCGGCTTTCAGCCCGCTTTTTTCCAATTCCGGCTGAATCAGCTCACGGGTCGTTCCCGGATACGTCGTGCTCTCGAGCACAACCAAGGTCTCTTTCTTCAAAAATCGTCTGATTTCCCGCACCGCCCCCAGAAGATAGGAGATATCCGGCGTGTATTGGGTCTTAAGGGGCGTGGGGACACAGATGAGAATGACATCCGCAGAGCTCAAGCCCTTAAAATCCATCGAAGCGCGGAGATATCCGTCTTCTACCAACCTTCTTAGTTCACGACCCGGAACATCGAGGATATAACTTTCTTTCTTTTGAACCTTGAAGACCCGGTCTCGGTCTTTATCCAGACCCAAAACCTGGAATCCTTTTCTGGCAAAACACACAGCCAAAGGCAAGCCCACATAGCCTAGGCCGATGATGGCGATCGTTGCTTGGCGGGAGGTGATTTTCTTCTCGAGAGTTTTAGACATACACTCTACACCTTCCCCCGCCCTATCCCAAAATATTCAAAACCGAGTCTTTCCAGCCGATCTTGATCCAAAAAATTGCGGCCGTCGAAAATAAGGGGCTGGCGCATTCTCCGGCGGATTTTGGCAAAGTCCAAACTTTTGAATTCTTCCCATTCGGTTAAAAATACAAGGCAGTCACAGCCCGCGGCGGCTGTGTAAGCGTCTTTACAAAATTGAATCGGAGGCAGAACATCTTTGGCCTTCCCGTTGGCCTGTGGATCGTAGGCCTTAATGATGGCGCCTTCCTTTTTAAGAGCGACGACGATATCCAGGGAAGGGGCCAGACGCATGTCATCGGTATTGGGCTTGAAGGCCAGCCCCAGAATTCCAATCTGTTTATTCTTCACGATCCACAATTTATCTTCGATCAAGCGGACAAAGGAGCTTTTCTGGGATTCGTTAATCGTGCGGACTTCTTTCAGGAGGGCAAAATCGTATCCGTTCTTTTCCGCCAGCCGGATAAAGGCGTCCACATCTTTGGGAAAACAGCTTCCTCCGTAACCGACGCCGGCATCCAAGAAGCCGCGACCGATCCTTTTGTCGAAACCCATGCCTTCCGCGACCTTCAGCACATCCGCGCCCACCCGGTCGCAGATCTGAGCCACCGCATTGATGAAAGAAATTTTTGTCGCCAAAAATGAATTGGAGGCGTGCTTGATCATCTCCGCGGAATTCATATTGGTCACAACGACGGGGGCCTTCCAGGGCTTGTAGATCTCCCGCAAGAGCTCCTCGGCTTTTTTAGACTCCACCCCCAGGACGATTCGATCCGGCTCCATAAGATCAGAGATCGCCGAGCCCTCCCTTAAAAACTCCGGATTGGAGGCCACATCAAAAGGAGGGACCTCCCCTTTCGAGGAATTTTTCTTGGAAGAGTTTCTCCAACGAGCTCGCCCCCGGCTGCTCGGATCCTCGGAAAATCTCTGGGAAAGGGTCATCCGGATGGTGCGTTCGATGCGCTGGCCGGTTGCGGTGGGGACGGTGGATTTTTCCACAATAAGTTTATAAGAGTCCATGTGGAGGGCGATCTGGCGGGCCACATTCTCCACATACGTCAGGTCGGCTTCGCCGTTCTCTTTGGAAGGCGTTCCCACGGCGATAAAAATCACCAGGGATTGCCGGGTTGCCTCTTCAATTGAAGTGGTAAAGAGCAGTTTTTTTTCTTTAAGATACCGCTTCAGAAGCGGCTCCAGCCCGGGTTCAAAGATGGGGCTTTGGCCTTGTTTTAACTCTTTGATCTTTTGGGTGTCGTTATCGACACAGATGACCCGATGGCCAAGATGCGCCAGGCACACCCCGGTGACGAGCCCCACATATCCTGAACCAATGATAGAGATATTCATTGCGAAGTTGGAGTCTGCTGCGGTGGCGGCGTTTCGAAACCCTGGGAGCCGATTTTCCGCTGGTTAAACGTGGCCCCTCCCAAATCGATGGTGTTATCGGGAAAAGCCTTTAACCGGAAGATAAGCCAAATTTCACTTCCCTGTCCCCGGAATTCATTAAAGTTGATTTCCATTTCCCATTCATGCAGATCCCGGCTTATGGTGTATTCTTGTTCTTTCAGCCCCCCACCGTTGACATCAAAACGCTCATAGATTTTGAATTTCCATTTGGGATTGATCTTGTAATAAAGCTGCGCGGTGATTTGATCATCCCCCTCCCGCTGATAACGTTTGCCGAGCCCAAACGACCATTTCTCGATATCCCGCAGATAAAAATCGAAATTGGCGGAATCGAGATGATCCAGGAAGGTATTGTAATTGGTATTGGAATGAAACTCAAGCCAATCCGTGGGACGCAACTCCACATCGGTGCGGACTTGGTCAAAACCGCCTTTCTCGATATGATCCCTAAGACGAAAATCGGTGCTGACAATGGCCCTTAAAAGATCAACGATCTTTTTGTTGCGTTTGGTCTGGAGCTTGTTCTCCAGGGATAAACCGATCGTATGGTCCCGCTGGATGCTGTCTACACCATCAAAATTGTCTAAAACACTAGAGGACAGTGTGGGATCCCGCCGATAGAGGTACGCCACCGAGGGCGTGATCAGGTGCCGCAAACGGTTGAGCTCCATGCCTAAGATCGTGGTCTTGACGTCATACACTTTATAAAATTTCGTTGTTAAATCCGCTCCTGTTGAGAATACTCCCCGCAGGACACCGTATTGGGCAGGCTGTGCTGTTTTACTATAATACGTTTCCCGCCAGCCTGCGAAAGGTTTGAGCTCGAGGAAGCGCAGGATTCTCAAAGGATAAGAGAGCTCATTTTCGGAATCAACCCGCATGGTTTCCCGGCGGATTTCGGTGGGCGAGGCGTCCTTTTTGCTGAGGTTGGAATAGGCGTTAAGGCTTTTGAAATAAAAGTTGGTTGCACCCAATTTCTGGCTAGGAAGATCCCACCGGATTTCGGGCAGCCGCTCCACAACGGAGGTGAAACGGTTAACCCGCTGCTCATATTGAAAGCTCAAAGTGGACTTTTCCAAGTTGTGAGTCAAGACGAAAAATGTCCTCGCCGTAGGATCCTGTTTGTATTCTCTGGGAAAATACTCCTTGAGGATAATGTTGTCGCTCAATTTGTAATACTGCCAGACGGCCTCGGTCTTGGGATCGATGGTCCATTTGTGACGCCATTCCACCTTCAAGCGTTCGTGTTCCGGGGTCGGGCCCGGTCGGGGTTTATAAAAGCGTTTGGATGTGATGGACCGTTCTTTCATGTAATAGGTCCGAAACACCCCGGCCCCATGCCGCGGGACGCTATACTTGGCATTGACCCCCCAAGCGATATCCTTTTTTTCACGAAAATCCAATTTGAAGTTGGTTCTCAAATTTTCATTTACATAATACCGTAAATCGGCAAGAAGAAACATCCCCCAGGCTTTCGAACGGCCGGGGACGTAGGTCAGCTGGGGCCTTTTGTCATCCAAAACCTGAGAGTACCGAGGAAGATACGCCACGGGGACTCCCCCCACCATCATTCGCACACCCCGGGCAATCATTTTGTCATGGGGATAAAGATCCAATTTCTTGGGAGCCAGACGAAAATGGGGTTTGTCATGATCACAGGTCGTCAGATACCCTTGATCCATACGGATGTGGTTCCCCTCGAGTTTCGTGGCCTTCTGAGAGGCTCCATAAAAGGGGTGAGAAAAAATTTTGGCATCCATAAATTCACCAGTCATCTTTTGAAAATTATAAATCATTTTCTCTCCCACAATAGTTTCCTGGGAAGAAATTAAAACGACATGCCCTTCGGCCACAGCGATCTGGGTGGCTCTGGAAAACTCCACTTGATCACACTTTAACGTGATATCTCCTTTGACCACCACGACATGACCCTTGGCGATGACTTTATTCTCTGCGTGCAAAAATTCCACCTGATCCCCGGTTAATTCAACCGGCTTCTCTTGATTCCCTTGAAGGCTGTCTCGGAGAGTGTTTTGGAATAAATTCTGGAGGTCGACTTTATTTTCGCTTGGGCCAGAGGGTTCTGGCAGAGAAGGATGGTCTTGGGCAAAAACCCTTTGAGAAAAACTGCTGATCATGAAACCACAAACAATAAAAAAAAATAATGCGTATAATCGGATCAAACGCGCAAGGATGCTCTTATCCACAATGGGCATGGTTGACCAAGACATAAGCTCCCAGAACGCCCGCGCGGGGACCGAGTTTGGCCCTGACGATTTTAACCATTTGGGCCGGAGTCCGCATCGCCCGCTTCTTCAGCGTCTCTCGGATCGCAGGGAACAAATGTCGATAGGCATTGGAGATCCCGCCTCCGATGACAATCCGTCTGGGATTGAGAAGATTGACCACCCCAACCAAACCACAGCCAATATGGCGCGCGGCCTCCGCCCAGAATCTTTTGGCCCGCTGATCGCCCTGGGAGGCCAGGCGATCGATATCTTCTAACGACAAGTTTTTATTTTTGAATATCCTGGCCGCTTCTTTTTGAAGATATCTATTCCCAACGTAGCGTTCCAGACAAGCCCTCCCCCCGCAATTGCAGACTGGCCCTTTCTCGTTCAAGGGCACATGGCCTAACTCACCGGCAGCAAATCCCTCGCCACGATAAAGCCGGTTGTCTAAAATAAGACCGCTCCCCACCCCGGTCCCCAGGGTGAGGCAGACCATATTCCTGATACCTTTCCCAGCGCCGAACTTCCATTCTGCCAGGGTAATGAGGTTGACATCATTATCCAAAAAGGTGGGAATCCGAAGCCTTCTTTCCATAATCTCTTTCAAGGGAACGTCTTTCCATCCCGGAATATTGGGAAGGAATCGAACGATGCCTCTTATCCCGTCCACTAAACCAGGCAAACCCATTCCTACCCCTAAAATATCTTTTTCTTCAAGATGATGCTTTTTAAGGAGCGCCAAGCACCCCTGAAGAAGTCCCTGGATCAACGTTCTTTTGTGGGAAAGGAAAGAGGCAGTTGCCAAATTCGACGTGGCCACGATCTTACCCCGGGAATCCACGAGCCCAAACTTGATATTGGTCGCCCCCACATCGATTCCTAACACAAACGGTTGAGAGGAGATATTTTTCATCGAAGACGCCCCATTCTACCTGAAAATTCCAGACGATTCAAGAAACCTCTCACATCTTTATGATATCTCCCCAAACCCCAATCCGGTTGCGGCCAGCCTTTTTGGCCCGGTATAAAGCCCAGTCCGCTTTATCGATCAGTTCATTGGATCCTGTGCCATCGGTTGGAAAATTGGCCACCCCAATGCTGAGGGTGGTCTGGACAACTGTCTCATAAGCCCTGATTTTGGATTTCTCCACAGCCAAACGCAGACGCTCAGCGGCCAGCAAGGCCCCTGGACGATCGGTCTCAGGGAGAACGACACAGAATTCCTCTCCCCCAAAACGGCCGGCAATGTCCATCTCCCGGATATTGGCTTTGATAATTTTACCGATCTCCCTTAAGATTTGATCACCCGTCAGATGCCCGTAATAATCATTGAATTCTTTAAAATGATCCACATCCATCATCAAAAATGAAAGGCTGATGGTGCGTCCTTTTGAGCGTTTCAACTCCTGCTCGAAGCGTTCCAGGAAATATCGTCGGGTATAAAGCTCGGTTAAGGAATCAATAACGGCTATGCTGTCGATTTTTTGGTAAAGCCAAATCCGGCGCAGCGCCCAGGCAAACTGATGGGAAAGGATCAAGGCCTGGTCTTGATCTTGGGGGGCCACTCCTTTAAAAACAAGATGGCCGGCCGTCTTGGGGCCGTCCTTGATCGGAAAAAAGAATTCCTGGGTTGGATCTTTACCTGTCTTGATTCCATCCGGAAGGGTATCCCACAATTGACAATCGTGAAAAATAACATTCTCCCGTAGTTTTGATTGGAAAATATCAAAGGCTTCGTCTTGGGTCGCCTTGCGGACGATCTCTGGGGCCAGGTCATAGAGAGCCATAATTTTATGAGCCTCTCTTTGAACGCTGCCTTTCTCCAGCACCAGGGCTTCTTTCTTTTTGAGAAGAGCTTTAAAAGACCGCTTCATCCTCAGGAGTTCCCAATAGGCCCTCTTCTCAAGCAATGAAACAATGCGTCTCGTCAAAAGAATAAACCCTAATCCGCAAGCAGCGCACAAAACGATCACAAAAACCATGTTCCCATCCTCATTTGAATGATTGCGCTCCGCAAACCCTGTTTCGTCCCTTTCTCTTGGCCTCATACATCGCCTGATCGGCGCGGTGAATGAGCTCCTCCGGACTCTGGGCATGATGAGGGAAGGAATAAAGAAAGGAGGCGACCCCAATCGACACCGTCACGCGTGTTGTCTGTCGACGCAGAAAAATCGTCTGCCGCTCGACTCTCTTTCTCAGTTCCTCCGCCATGGCCATGGCCTCCTCGGGAGAGGAGCCTGGCAGGAAAACACAAAACTCCTCTCCTCCATAACGACAAACCACCTGCCCCGGTTGGCGAAACATCTGCGCCAATATCACCGCCACCTCTTTAAGCACAATATCCCCGGCGATATGGCCAAATCGGTCATTGTATTCCTTAAAGTGGTCTAGATCGATCATCAAAAAGGACAATCCCAATCTTCCTTGTGAGGAACGATTGATCTCCTGGGCCATGCGCTCCATAAGATGTTTTCTCAAATATAAACCCGTTAAACTATCTTTAACCCTTAAGTCTTCGGCTCGTTCGGCCAATTGGACGTTCTCAATTGCCAAGGCCCCCAACTGACCTATGGTCGTTAAGAATTTCAAATCCTCTGGGCTAAATTGATTCTCTTGAAGACTATCAAAGCGCAGAATCCCCAAAGCCCTATCGGCCACCGCCAGAGGAACACTCATCAAAGAACGGATCGGCCTGAGATCCCTCGAAGGC
>CAZNDW010000019.1:2241-6086 GCA_964571895.1 uncultured Planctomycetales bacterium | reverse complement strand
AGGCAAAGGGTCCGTGCCGAAGCGCCGATCGATCTGGGCGTCCTCCACAAAAAGGGGTTTCATGGTTTTGACAATCCATTGGTCAAAAATGTCGCCTTTGGGGGAATTGAGATGAATCTGCATGTGTCCTCTTTGCGAAGAAGAAATACCCATCTCCCCGGTCCGGGACTGAAAGATATAAAGCAAGATTTTCCAATCCTTATGACCTAAGAGCCGATGGACCTCTGCTGAGAAAACCTTTGAGGTCCCGGCTAAAGAGTGGCTTCCGACTAACTTTTCGATCAAAACCTTGATTTGAGAATAACGAAAGGCCTGTTTCTTAAAAGACTCTATGGCGAGCAGCTCTTGGGAGATCTCTTCTTTAAGCCGATGGCTCCTTTTAAGATAATCCTGTTTTTGGATCTGGATTCGGGCCAGCTTTTGGGTCAGGTATCTCAACTGGATTAAAAGAAACCCCGCGAGGAGGGTCAAGAAAATTGCCAGGAATGGGAAGAAATCCGGATAAGAAAAGACTGTGTAAACAAAAAGGCCGATCAGACCACTCAACAAAAGAAAGGCAAAGAGAGGAAGGTTAAATGATTGTTTCTTCCGTTGTTTTGTCAAAAAAGTGCACCTTGCTCATATCGAATACCAAATCCATATCGCGGTTGACCTCGGGACGATTGTGGGCCCCCACCCGGGCCATAAAACTGTGCCGGCCCGAATTGAGATACAAAAAGACCTCTGATCCCAAAGGCTCCACAACCTCACACGTGGCCCGGATGGTGTTTTCTGGGGAAGACAGGGAAACGAATAATTTGTCGTAGATGTCCTCGGCCCGGATCCCAAAGAGCACCTCTTGGCCCTCATAAGGACTGATGGCCTTGTGCATTTCTTCCGCCACCTTGACTTGAAATCTGCCTTCATCAAAATAGTATTTTCGTTCTCTTTTGATCATCCGCCCCTCCATAATATTGATGGGCGGGGACCCAATGAAGCCGGCCACAAATCGGTTGACGGGTTTGTCATAGATCGTGATGGGATCGGCGCACTGCTGGATCCGGCCGTCTTTCATGACCACGATGCGGTCTCCGAGCGTCATGGCCTCGGTCTGATCATGGGTCACGTAAATGAATGTGGTCTGGAGCCTTATACGCAATTTGTGGATTTCGGTGCGCATCTGGACCCGCATCTTCGCATCCAGATTGCTTAAGGGCTCGTCGAATAAAAAGACCATGGGTTTGCGGACAATGGCCCGGCCCAAGGCAACCCGCTGACGCTCCCCGCCCGAGAGTTGTCGGGGACGCCGGTCCAGAAGCTTTTTTATGCCGAGGATCTCCGCGGCCTCCTCCACGCGCCCCACGATTTCCCGCCGCGGATATCGCCGCAGCTTGAGGCCGAAGGCCATATTCTCAAAGACCGTCATATGCGGATACAGCGCATAATTCTGGAAGACCATGGCGATGTTGCGGTCTTTGGCGGGGATATCGTTGACGATCCGATCACCGATCCATATCTTTCCTTCCGTGACCTCTTCGAGGCCGGCGATCATCCGCAGCGTCGTCGATTTTCCGCAGCCCGAGGGCCCTACCAAAACGACCAACTCCCTGTTTTCGACCCCCAGGCTGACCTTATCCACCGCCTTGATCGATCCCTTGTAGATTTTGGTCACATCCCGTAAACTCACTTGAGCCATAAGGAATTGTCCCTTCGTTCTTTTTTCCCTTAAAGAAACTTCGTATATTCAATAACCTTGGCCAGCGTCTCTTTGAGGTTCTTTCTCTCGACAATCATATCGATCAATCCGTGGGCCAATAAAAATTCAGATCTTTGGAACCCTTCTGGGAGTTTTTGACGCGTGGTCTGCTCAATCACCCGCGGCCCGGTAAAACCGATGAGCGCTTTGGGCTCAGCCATGATCACATCCCCAATCCCGGCAAAGGAGGCCATGACCCCGGCCATGGTGGGGTTCGTCAAAACCGAAATATACAAAAACCCTGCCGCATGGTAACGGGAAAGCGCCGCGCAGGTCTTCGCCATCTGCATAAGGGAATAAACCCCTTCGTACATCCTGGCCCCCCCGCCGGAACCGGAGACAATGATAAGGGGCAAACGGTGTTTGGTGGAATGTTCCACGAGACGGGTGATCCTCTCCCCCACCACCGATCCCATGGATCCCATAATAAACCGGGAATCCGTCACACCGAACCCAATCGGGTGGCCGCTCAACTGACCGGTGCCGGTCACCACGGCATCCCGAAGCTCGGTTAATTTTTGGTCTCCTTCTAATTTTTCTCGATAAGTCTTGGGGCCTTTGAATTCTAGAGGATCCGCGGAGCTAAAATTCGCATCCATCTCCCGAAAAGTCCCGGGATCAATCAGGGTCTTTATTCGATCAAAAGCCGAGAGAGAAAAATGATGGCCGCATTTGGGACAAACGTGGAGATTATCGCTTAAGACTTTATTATGAATGGGGGTGGCGCATCCCGCGCATTTGGACCATAACCCCTCGGGAATGTCCTTTTTCTTAACCTTGACCAGTGTGTATTTTTCTTTGCCAAAGAGTTCCATGGGAATCCCTCATGCCGTCAGCGTCGCTCATTCCAATCCATAGACCGTCAGCCCCGAGAGCACCTTGGGATAGAAATAGGTCGTTTTCGGCGGCATCCGTTCTCCATTCAAGGCGATCGCCTTCAGTTGCTGAATTCGGACAGGATTCATAATAAAACTGGCCTCGGCTGAGCCTTCATCCACCGGCTGGGTCGCTTCCTGGATATCTTTGGTATACGAAATATCTTCGGACTTGATCCCGAGCCGGTCTAAAACAAAATATTTCAGAATCGTTGCGTCCAGATGACGGAATTCCTGGGAGCCCTCCGAAATCAGCCGGTCAATCAACAAACGGTTTTTCAAACGCAGAAGCCTGATGTTGTTTCTGGTGTACAAACCAAAGGCGTGCTCGTTTTGGCCGGCTTTGGCCAGAATGATCTGCAGGTCTTCTCTGGTTCTGGCCCGGTCGATTCTAAAAAATTCTTCCAGAAAATCCATCGGATGGGAAAGTCTTTTGACAATCCTGTGCAGAGGAAGGATCATCAAATCCGAGCTATCCATGTTGGTGAAATAGGTCATGATGTAATGGAACGGCTCTTGACCGTTAGATTGGGTTTTCGGGTTTAATTGCAATCTGCGGTATTCCGAGGCCACTTCATAACGATGGTGGCCGTCCGCGATAAAGAGGTGCTGATCCGCCAGGGTGCGGTCGATCTCTTCAATGAGCAGGGGATCTTCCAATCGCCAAAGGGTGTGCCTCACCCCGTCGGTATCCACCACATCGAGAAAGGAGGATTCTAAGGAAACCTTCTGCTGAAAGATATTCTGGACCTTTTTGGCTCTATCCGAAAAACAAACAAAAATCGGGCTTAAGTTCGCCTTAAGAGTACTCCATAACCGGAGGCGGTCTTCTTTGGCCCGGGAATGAGTGTTTTCATGAGGAAATATCTTCGAGTCGTTTTCATCCGGCAGCCTCATTAAAGCGATAAAGCCCAAACGGCTGTACTTCTGACCGCGGATCTTATACTCCTGTTTGTAGTAATAAATACAGCCCTGACGGTCCTTGAGCAGAATCCCTTTTTGGATCCACTCGTCATAAAGTTTCTTGGCGCGGCTGTATTTGTTTTCCGTTGGGGTGTCGGTCGGCGTGTCCTTCCCCAGCTCAATATGAATAAAGTTATAAGGATTCAGATTATGATAGTATTCCTGTTCTTCTTGGGATATCACGTCATAGGGAGGACAGACCACCTGGGATAGATCTCGGATGTGTTCTTTGTTATAGTAGAGCCCTTGGAAGGGCTTAATGCATGCCATCT
>CAZNDW010000019.1:0-2141 GCA_964571895.1 uncultured Planctomycetales bacterium | reverse complement strand
AAAGGCCGCCCAGTGTATCCATCATAAGGTCTCCCCAGGAAGCCGACCGCCCAGCCACAAAGCTCTGATGAAACTCGTCCGTGAGCCCATAAAAAAAACAAAAAAGTACCACCCCCCACACGATCATTCGTTTCGATAAACCCTCCTGGGTCCTGTGGAAGGCTCTGGCTAACAGAAAGCCTGCAACCCAATACTCGAGGAGATGAAAAAGCTTGTCAAAAGGCAAGCCTTTGAATGAAACCTTTAAATGAGGGAGGCTGGATACGTAAAAAATGATAACAAAATAAAGAAGAACTGGAAACCAGAATTTAAAGAATTTCCGCTCAAGGGTGTCGTGGGGCTTCATTTAAACAGCACACCCACACTGAGGGGAACAGCCGTGAGAGCTTTTATCGGATGAGGCCTTGGGGGATTTGCGGCCGGAATCCTCTTGAGCATCGCTTTTGGGTTGCCCTGCACCATCTCGGTGCAGGGCTGGTGTCTTTCGTTTATAGTCGGTCTCATAAAAACCGCTTCCCTTGAAGATAATCCCGCTTCCGGTGCCGATCAAACGAGTGAGGGCGCGCCGGCCGCATTCCGGACATGTCTTAAGACGGTTTTCACTCATCGATTGCAGGATCTCAAAATTGTGCCCGCAGCCGGAGCATTCGTATTGATAGGTGGGCATGGGTTGTTCCTCCCTTATATAGGTCACAAGAGCACAAGTCACAATGTCACAAGCCACTCCAACGTGTGACCTGGTGACTTTGTGACCTTGTGACCTTTTCGCTATTTAAATACCTTTTTGATCTTCTCTGTCAAGGACTCATCAGGGTTCACGATCTCTTCTCCACTGATTCGAGCAAATTCCTCTAAAAGCTTCCTTTGTTCGCTGGAAAGACGCGGCGGGACCTCCACCATCACCTGCACATATTGATCCCCCCGGCCGCCGCCGTGCACATCGGGCATTCCCTTGCCGCGCAGCCGAAAGATCTTTCCGCTTTGGGTGCCGGGGGGAATCTTCATGGAGACGCTGCCATTCAAGGTGGGAACGGACACCTCGCTGCCGAGGGCGGCCTTCACAAAGCTGACCGGCAATTGGATATGGAGATCATTTCCCTCCCGGCCAAAGGTGGGATGGGGCTTGACTCTGATAAAGACATAGAGATCTCCTCGGCCGCTGGCGCCGGCTTCTCCCTCACCCCTGACCCGCAACTGCGAATCGTCGTCCACACCCGCTGGAAAATTCACTTCAATCGTGCGCACAATCCGCACCATTCCTTTTCCCTGGCATTTGGGGCAGTATTCGCTGATCATCTGCCCCTCCCCGCCGCACTGGGTACAGGTCTGCGCCATCCGGATAAATCCGCTGGACATCACAATTCGGCCTTGCCCCCGGCAGGCGGGGCATATTTTAGGCTTGGTGCCTGGTTTGGCCCCGGTCCCCCCACAATGAGAACAGTGCTCGTGACGCGGGACTTTGATCGTCTTTTTGACTCCGGTGTACACCTCCTCCAAGGTCAGTTCGGCTTCATACTGAATGTCCCGTCCCCGCCGCGGCCTCCGCGACCTTGTTGGGCCGCCCCCGAAAAGGTCAAAACCCATATCGCCGAAGACTCTGCCCAGGACATCCCCCAGTCCGAAGTCTTCAAAACTGGAAAAATCGGCCCCGCGAAAGATGTCCTCGGTCGTGTAGCGCTGATCGATCCCGGCATGGCCGTACTGATCGTACATCGCCCGTTTCTGCGGATCGGACAAGACGGCGTAGGCCTCGGAAATCTCTTTAAATTTTTCTTCGGCCTCCTTTTTTTTGTCTTCCGCCACACGATCGGGGTGATGCGACAAGGCCAAGGAACGGTAGGCCTTCTTGATGTCCTGCAGGCTGGCCCCTTTAGGGACACCCAATATTTCGTAGTAATCTTTTTTCATGTTAAGTTGGCGTCATTGCGGGATGATTTCTCTGGCCTTACTTCTCATCCTCGGCCTTAAAATCGGCGTCGATGATGTCGTCTTTGGATGTGGATCTGGTTTCCTTTTGGGGTCGAGGTTCTTCGGCCGCCGATTGCGTCTCTGGGGGACCTTCGGCTGCGGTTTTCCCGGAGGGCTTGGAGGCGGTTTTATAGATTTCTTCAGCGAGCTTATGGCTTGCCCTCTGCAGCGAT
>CAZNDW010000018.1:0-17693 GCA_964571895.1 uncultured Planctomycetales bacterium | reverse complement strand
GAAGCTATGCACTGTAAGAAAGATTAGTCTTGTGAGTAAAACAGATTTTTTATTCTTGATTTCCATTTTGGCTTTAAGTGGGACTGGTTTGGGTTTTAACGTTGACCAAACCCGCTGGGAGAAGCTGCCGGTGAATGTCACGGAAGCCGAGGTCACAAGCCTTCTTATCCTGCCGGATCAAAATTCCACGATTCTGGCTGGCGGCCCCAAAGCCCTCTATCGATCCACCAAGACGGGGAAAGAGAGCCGGGCCGTTCTCCAAATCCCCGGGATTGGATCCGAAGTCAACTTCCTCTACAGGAGTGAGCCTTCTTCGGCGATCTTTGCGGCAACGGACGCGGGATTGTTCTTGAGCCCCAATGGCGGTCAAGTGTGGAAGAGGATATTCTATTCAGCCGATCCCCTTGTCCGCCGTTGCCTCTCGGTTATGACTGAGGGGGAGTGGCTTTATCTGGGCACACAAGAAGGGCTATTCTACAGAAGGCTCCAAGACACCTTGTGGCAGCAGGAGAAGAGATTCCTCGACAAGAAAACCATCCCCTCTTTGGGCAAAGATTCCCAGTACCTCTATGTCACGACCGACCGCACACTGTATCGGTTGAATAAAGAAAGAACGCAGATTAAAGAAATCTTTTCGTTAAAGAACAAAGAAAATGAGATCTTCTTAGACCAAGATTCTACCGACGTTACCGCGCCCCTTCAGATCAAGCAAATTCAGATCGTCTCCCACGAAAACCCAACCCTTTATCTGGCAACAACCGAGGGGGTTTTTACCAGCACGAATCAGGGAGAGACGTGGGTTAATCTCCATCCCGAGAGTTTGCCGGTTAAAGACCTCCGTTCTTTGGCGGTTGCCGAGGGCAATATCTTTGCGGCCACTCACAAAGGGGTTTTTCAATACCAAGACGGCCGGTGGCTTCCTCTTTATAAAGGAATGGAAACCAATCAAGTGAACTTTTTGACACACGACCCCCAGGGAGCTCTTTATGCGGCCACCAACCGGGGTATTTTTTTTCTCAATGACGAGCAAGCGCTTGCGGCAGCCGGCGATGGGGGCCCCTCCGCCACGATTCGTGGCGGAGGGGCCCCCCATTTTTCCGCGGCAGAAGCCGCCGCTCAAAGCTACACCGCTTTTCAGAATCATTTTCGGAATGAACCCTCCATCCGTGAGGTGCAGGCGATGGCGGTAGAGTACGCGGAAGTGCGTCCTGAGAAAATTACTAGCTGGAGGCGCGCCGCCCAAAAGCGGGCCTTGCTGCCGACCGTGGCCGTGGGATTGGACCGATCCGCCACTGATCTTTTTCATTGGGACACGGGCCCCAATCCGGACGTTCTCAGGCGGGGACGAGATTTCGTTGATTGGGATGTTTCGCTTTCCTGGGATTTGGGGGATCTCGTTTGGAATCCGGCTCAGACCTCGATCGACTCGCGTTCCAAGCTCATGGTGGAATTGAGGGGAGATGTCCTCGATCAGATCACACGGTTGTATTTCGAGCGTCGGCGTCTGCAGATGGAGATGATGACCCAGCAGCCGGAACCGCAATCCAAAATAGACAAGGAAATGCGGGTGGAGGAATTGACCGCCCTGATCGATGCCTTAACCGGCGGAGAGTTCAGCCGTTTGCTGCAGCAAGAACAAGCGAAGGGGAGAAACCTTAACTAACAACCAAGGAGGAGGAACATGCTTAAGAAAATCGTCATGGCAGTTGTGGGTCTCGTATTTTTATCCGTCACGGTCGGCGCTTTTGCCGAAGACGTTTACGTGACTAAAAGGGGAAAGAAATATCACCGCGAGAGTTGTCCTTTTATGGAGAATGTAATCAAAAATAAAAGAGCCGAAAAGATCTCCAAAGAAGACGCCCTGGCCAAAGGCCGCGCGCCCTGCGGGAAGTGTTTCCCAGAGGAGGTTTCGACGAAAGCCAAGAAGCTGAATCGAGAGAATTCTTCAACCTCGGATCAGAAATCCATGAAATAAGAAGGACGAGCGGGCTCAATCCCATCCCGCGCCGCGGACGGGATTGGATTGAGCGCCGTGTCCATCTATTCTCCTTCGCTCAAATGCTTTCGCGTTTGAGCTACGGAGCAATTATTCTGCATGGAGAATGATTGCTGCGAAGCCCCGTCTGCTTCGCTTTGCGAAGCAAAGCGATCGGGGCGTAGCAGAATAATCAGGAATTTACCCCCACACCTGTCAGGGTGTGGGGGTGAACAGGAGAGGTCATGTCCGAAAACACACTGCATTTCAAGGTCGATCGAATTTACAAGCTCCCAGACAGCGGGGCAATGAAGGCCTTTGTCGATATGAACATCAATGGTTTGCTTTTGATCAAAGGTCTGCGGGTGGTTCAAGGCCCCAAAGGGCTTTTTGTCTCGATGCCGCAGGAGCAGGGGAAAGATAAACGCTGGTATGACAGCATCCGCTGCTTGACTCCCGAGGTCCGCTCTGTGATTCAAGAAAAAGTGCTTCAGGCGTATCAGGCGGAAAGCGGGTAAGCCATACGACATGTAACAAGGGGGTGTCCTTGGCTTCGTCTCTTATGGGGGTTAAACTCCAGCTGGCGTGAAGGGGAAAAAGGGAAAGCGCCGGAGACGAAAGGGGAAAGAAGAGGCCAAGGACGTCCCTTGTGATTAAAATTCCAATGACCAAATTCCAAACAAATGTGTCATCCTGCCTTTAAGAATTCTTCTCGAATCCTCTGTGGGTTGTTCCAAAGTACACGAACTTAGACACCTTCGTCTTTACCCATGCCGGATCGCAAGAGGAGCTAGTGGAGGGGAAATATTGATATTTGTTGGCATAGATATAGTAAGCATTCGAAGTATTAAAAAGATCATAGAACGCACTAATTTTTTAGAGACTGAAAGTGTGCTAAATAGTGTTTTCACTAAAAGAGAAATACAGTATTGTTCATCGTCAAAAACCCCCTCTAAACACTATGCGGTGCGTTTTGCAGGAAAAGAAGCATTTTTAAAGGCCTTGGGAACAGGGCTGAGAAAAGACTTTTTATTTTCCGATATTGAGTTTCGAAATCATGAAGATGGTGATCCGCATGCGAATTGCTATAGGAAGATTAAAAAAAAATTATTAAAAAATGGGATTAAAAGAATAAACGTTTCTTTTAGCCATTCCAGAGAAAATGCTGTCGCAATTGTTATCTTGGAGAAATGAATAATGAAGTTTGATTTGGATGTTATTAAGACGATATTAAAACATAGGGAGCCTTTTCTATTTATAGACTCTATAGAGGATATTTCAGACAATGCTATAGAAGCGTCTTTGAAAATTTCAGAAAACGAAACTTTCTTTAAAGGACATTTCCCGGGAGATCCTGTTATCCCGGGAGTGTTATTAATAGAAGCCATGGCTCAAACAGCGGGGTTTTTAATTGCATATAATTTGACAAAAGAAAATGGGACCCAACCAGGGAGTGTTGAATATGATTTCTTTTTATTGAAGGTTAACTCTGTAAGATTTAAAGATAAAATCATACCACCGGCCATACTGCGCATCAAAGCAAAGGTTAGCCCGTCATTGATGGAAAATTTTTATGAAGCGAGCGGACAAATCTATGTTGATGATGAGCCAAAAGCGATGGGGAATTTGCTCGTATACATTAGAACAAAAAAGTAGCCTAAAAATTTATTTTTATGGAGGAGAAATATCCAATGGATAAAAATGAGTTGCTTAATAATGAAAAAGAAC
The DNA here is from genome assembly GCA_964571895.1 of uncultured Planctomycetales bacterium. Lineage (GTDB taxonomy): Bacteria > Omnitrophota > Gorgyraeia > Zapsychrales > JAHFFX01 > CAZNDW01. The sequence continues at coordinate 13,990 of CAZNDW010000018.1, read as the reverse complement.
TATTGAAGTGGGTCAAGGAAGAATTGATTTTTAAAAGATTGAATTTATCAGAACTCGAATTGACGGTTGATGATGTAGGTGATGAAACGCTTCTTTTCCAGAAAGAAGGCTTAGATCTGGATTCTGTTGATGGGTTAGAGTTGGGTGTTGGGATCGAACAAAAATTTGGGTTAAAGGTCGGAAAATTTAAAGAGGATACAGCGAGAACCAAATTTGCTTCGGCGCGCTCAATTCGTGAGTACATTCTTGAGTTGCACCTAGCTAAATCGAAGGAGAATAAGCCGGCTAGGCCGCAATAGCAGGAGGCAGAATATGGGCTACATTATAAGCACCGGTTCGTATCTCCCAGGTGGCAATCCAGTTTCCAATGAGATGTTGTCTGAGGTGTTTGGCGAATCGATCAATCTCATGGGGGACTATTTTGGAGTCATGAGTCGATATTTTGTTGTTGACTATCGTACGGGTGAGAATATCCATAATGAAAACAATTCTGATTTTTGTTTCAAGGCTGTAAAAGAAACGCTCCAGAAAACACAAATTAAAATAAAAGACGTCGGTTTATTAATAAGCTCAACAAATACTCCCGATTATTCTCTCCCTCAAACATCGGGATTAATTCAGGAAAAAATTGGATTAAAAGATGTTATGACCATTGATCTTCGAGGCGGATGTTCTGTGCCTTTGCAAGGGATCTTAATCGCCGAAAGTTTTATTAAGAATGGGATGATTGAAAATGCTATTGTTGTCGGGAGCGAATGTTTTTCGAACATATATTATGCCTATTTGCTAAAAAATAAGAGTAATTATCTAGCTAAGGATTTAATGAGCAGCTTAATATTTGGCGACGGCGCAGCCGCGGTTATCGTCAGCAAGAATAAAGTTGGCGAAGGCTCTTTAGAGATTGAAGAAGCCTTTTCGCAATCATCTTTTCCTGATTGGCCACCAGGCTTTGTTGTGGCCCTAAGCGGTTCAAAGGTAAAACATATCGGAGAAGCGGAAATTTCTTTGGGAAAAATGATGCAACATTTCCCCAAGGAAATAGAGTCCCGCCTACCTGAAGTAACGAAAGCGGCCTTGAAAAGAATACGCTCAGAGAAAGGCTATGATATCCAAGATTTTAAACATATTATCGGCCCACAGGCGAATAAACGATTAGTAGACTCTTTAAATAAATCATTTAGAAATACAAATTATTTCTATTATGGGGATATTACAGGCAATATCCCAGGTGGCGCTTTGTTGCTTGCGTTGGACAGACTGTTAAAAGATCGCCAATTAGCACAAAAGGATAAGATCCTTCTGATAGGAGTGGAATCCTCAAAGTGGATATATGCTTATTGCATTTTAAATAAGGTGTGATCGTGAATTTTGTCTGTTTAATAAATCATGAGAATGCAGTTGGTACGGCACTCTTAAAGGGTTTTTCGCGGCTTTTAAATACAGAAGTAGGTGTTTTAACAAGTATTCCCTCCGGCTTAGGGGATCTCACTCAAGATGAGTTAAATTTGAATTTGATATCCTTATGCATAACAAGTGACAATTTTGAAGAGTTAATAAAGGGCAAACTACGGGATGATAACATTTTTATTTTTAATTCGAGATTTATCAATGAATTAACAGAAGTAGACATTAATTACTCTAATAAAATATGTGGGGAATTAAATTTTCTTTTCAGGACTATTCAAGCATTAATTAATATTCTGCTTAGAGAAGACAAAAAAGGTAAATTTTTATTCATCACAACGAATCCCAGCATTAGCCATTTATCGGATTTTCCGATCTCACCGATTTATGACGAAGCTGTCCATTCTCTGGTCCGCTCTCTTGCCAAAGAATTTAAATCTGTTCATTTGGCATTTCACGGAATTTGTATAGAACCCATTTTGAAAATGATAAACAGAAATGAAGCTAGAGATTATCGAAAAAAAATGAAGGTCTATGCTATGCAAAAAAGCCCGATAAAGTTGGATGCCTTAACATCTTTTATCAAAAATTTAGTCCTGACAGATTTAAGGCTTACCTCGGGTAACATTTTTTATATTGCCGAAGGGATGGATCAGATCAACTTTTGATATGTTGGCTAATAAAATTATCGTTGTTACAGGTGGGACAAAAGGCATAGGAAGGAGCATAGTTTTAGAATTTTTAAAACAAAGGGCTCAAGTTATCACCATCTACTCCCAAGATGATGCTGCTGCAGAAAAAATGAGGGACAGTTTATCGGAGGACAAGCAAAAGAGATTTTTTCTCTATAAAGGTCGTGTCGAGGATATAGATTTTCTTCGAAGCTTTTTGAAGGAAATTGAAAGCAAATTTGGCAAATTGAACGTTCTCATCAATAATGCTGGTATCAATAGAGATAATTTATTTCTGGGTATGAAAGAAGACGATTGGGATAGGGTAATAACAACAAATCTCAAAGGCACGCTCAATACGTCTTTGTTAGCTTCGGAAATTATGAAAAAATCTGCAGGGCCAAGCTATATTATAAATATTTCTTCCATCTCCGGAATATTTGGAAGGGTGGGGCAAGTCAATTATGCCTGTTCGAAAGGCGCCATTATAGGCATCACAAGATTACTCGCTAAAAAATTTGCAAAATATCGTATTTTTGTAAACGCTGTCGTTCCCGGTTTAATCAGGACAAAGATGACCGAAGATATGTCTGGAGAAAAAGCCGAAGAGATTATTGAGGCTACTATTTTAAAACGAATAGGCGAGCCCGAAGAAGTAGCAAAAACAGTCTTATTCCTGGTTAGTGGAGATTTTTCCTATGCTTCTGGCGCTTGTATTAAAGTAGATGGCGGGTATTTAAAATGATCACCGAGTCAATTAATAAGGCCAATATAACTTCCCCGAAAGCCGTTATTACCGGAATGGGAATTATTTGTTCTTTAGGAAATAATCGGCAGGAAGTCTTTGAAAATGTCCAAAATGCGAAATGCGCTCTAAGAAAAGTCAAGCTTTTTGACTTGGACAAACTTGCGACTAGAATGGGTGGGGAAGTTGAGAATTTCTCTCTCGCTTTTCCTAAAGAGATTAAAGACAGAACCGTCCAGCTTGCCTTTTTAGCTATGCGAGAAGCCATTGACGATTCGGGGTTAGATGTTAAAAAAGAAAATCCCATCCGTTGCGCCTTATCCTTCGGAACATGTAATGGGAATATTTTAACATTAGAAGAGCTTTATGAAAACTATCGTATTGAGGGAGAGAAGAACCTAAGCTCTATTAATCAAAATCATTATCTGGCAGCGGATTATTTGAACAAAAAGCTGAATATTTATGGGGCAAAAATAATATTCGTCACGGCCTGCAGTGCCAGTAATAATGCGATTAGTTATGCCTATGATTTGATAACAACCGAGCAAGCGGATGTGGTTTTGGTGGGAGGGGCAGATAGCTTGGCGAGAACAACTTTTGGCGGATTTCATAGCCTGCAGTCGCTCAGTGAGGAGGAATGCGCCCCTTTTAGTGAGAAGCTCGGTCTTTCATTGGGAGAGGGCGCTGCTTTTATGATTATGGAAGGTGAAGAGCATGCCCAAAAGAGGAATGCCAGAATTCATGCCGAAGTTTTAGGCTATGGTTTTTGCGGGGATGCTTACCATGCCACCTCTCCTGATATAACAGGAGATGGGGCGATAAGGGCCATGCGGGCGGCTGTAGAGTCGGCCGGGATAGATAAAGGAAATATTACTTTTGTGTGTGCTCACGGGACAGGGACAGAAGCTAACGATAAAACAGAATCCCTCGCTATTAAAAATTATTTTGGTCAACATTCAAAACGATTGTATGTTACCTCAACAAAAGCCATGCATGGCCACACCTTAGGAGCCGCAGGCACAATACAGGCTGTTATTTCTATTGATTGTATGAATCACGATCTGATTCCTGCCCTTGTGAATTTCACAAAGCCAAGAGAAGGATGTGATCTAAACTATGTGGTCAATAAACCGATAAAAAAAGATTATGATTATTTTCTATCCAATAGTTTTGCTTTTGGCGGTAATAATGTTTCGGTTGTTTTTGGAAAAAGGAACCATAGCATAAGAAAGGCGTTGTCTCATCATTTTGTTGAAGATAAAAAGATTGTTGTGACAGGGATTGGCTGTTCCACCCCTTTAACTCAAAAAATTTCTTTAGGGGACTTACTAAAAGCCAACAACTTTTTAGCTAAAAAGCGCATTATACCTTTTGATGATTTTATTTTAAGCAACTCTGGATTTAACAAATTCAAGAAAGCTCCTCGCATATCGCAATTCGCTATTCAGGCCATAGAGAACGCCTTAAAAGATACAAATTATGACATTAAAGATGGTACAGAAATTGGAATGATTTGGGGTGTTGCCAAGGGCCCCCTAAAGACATTTGAAAAATATTATCAGGGGATATTAAAGGAAGGGATCGAGTTTGCCTCTGCATTATATTTCCCGCATATTGTTCAAAATTCGATTGCCGGGCAGGCCTCCATTGCTTTTGGGATAAAAGGTTGCAACACAACTGTCGCCGGTCAATTTAGTCCATTTGCAGCATTGCAATACGCATCTCAGTTAATTAAACAGCGTAGGAATGAAATCTTTGTCGTTGGTGGGGCAGATGAAATTTCCAACTTCGATAAAGATATGATAGGGGAAGAAAGTTATACAGATCGTTGTCTTTCAGAAGGTGCTGCGGCATTGATCGTGGAAAGTGCAGAGCATGCTCGAGATAGGAATGTCAAAGTTTATGCGCAGATAGACGGTCTTTCGATAACAAGTAGTTATTACGATAAAGATATCTTGGAAAGTTACAAAAGATGCATAGATAAGACGCTTCGTATGACCCGTTTAGAAGAAAAGGATATTGATTTGCATATTCCCTGTCAGTTTGGGCCCGCTTTGTTAGATTTAAGAAGGGCGGTGAATATCAAATCGATAGCCAGTTGTCAGCGCGTTGTCGGTACGTTAGAATCAGCAACGGCTATTTTGAACACTATAGTAGGGATTCTCGCTCTAGAGAATGGGTTTGCTCCCCAATATGATGTCCAGAATGAACTATATATAAAGGATTTTAAAAATATTCTTATCAGTGGAGCAGCTTCTAATGGAACATACTACAGCCTTATTCTTAAAAAATTTGATACACGGATATGAAAATATTGTGGATTATAGGAGCCGTTATTTTGAGCATAGCAATGCCATGTTATGCAGAGCTTGAGTTGCAGCGATTATATGGGCTTAGGGAAAAAGCAGCTCTCCAAGAGTTTATCCAGCAGGTTGAGAATAGGATCAAGAGTCATTCCGCCGATATAAAAAAATTTAAAATGCTGGGTATCGCCTACCACAATTTAGCCACGTTAAAGATAAAAGATGCATCAAGAAAAGCTGTGTCATATTTGCAAAAGGCGCATTTTTTGTCACCCCATGACGATGAAGTGCAGGCCTATCTTGGTAGCGCAACGACCATGCTGGGCAGAGATTCATGGAACGTTTTAACTAAAATAAGCAATGTCAATAAGGGCATAAAGATGATGGATCAAGCCGTGGCAAGGATGCCTGAGAATATTGCCGTGAGAATGGTCAGGGCAAATAATAGCCTTGATCTCCCCCAATTTTTTCATAGAAAAGAGATTGCTAAGAAAGATTTTCAACGCCTGGAAACGTTGATCATAAAGCCATCTTTGGATATTGAGCCGGATATCAAGGCAGAGATTTTTTATCAACTTGGCAAGCTCTATCAACGCGAAGGCAATATCTTATTGGCAAGAGAATACTTTAAAAAAGCTGTAAACGCTTCTTCAAATTCTCAATGGGGCAAGGAATCAGCAAGAAGTCTTTAGCCATGATTTCTCTAAAGAACGTAACGAAGGATTATAAATTAGGCAAATCAGTTGTTCGGGCTTTGCAGGGCATTGACCTCGAGATTAATAAAGGCGAGTTTGTGTCGATTTGCGGACCGTCGGGGAGCGGCAAAACAACGCTTCTCAATTTGCTCGGATGTTTGGATTCTCCCACTACCGGTCAGGTGATTGTGATGAACAACGATGTGGCTCGCTTATCTGATACAGTGCTCTCTAGGCTGCGTAATAAAACTATCGGCTTTATTTTTCAGACATTTAATCTCATTCCTGTTCTGACAGCTTATGAAAATGTGGAATATCCTTTGGTTTTGCTTGGCCTTTCGCAAAGAGAAAGGCAACAAAGAGTGCTAAAAATGTTAGACGAAGTAGGGCTTATTAATTTTACTAAACATCGGCCGGATGAGCTTTCCGGAGGCCAACGGCAGAGAGTGGCTATTGCCAGGGCGCTGGTGACAAATCCGAAGATGGTTTTGGCCGATGAACCAACAGCAAATCTGGATTCGGTGACAGGGGAAGAGATCCTCAAGATTATGAAGAAAATGAACGAAGAACATCACACAACTTTTATATTTTCTACTCACGATTCACAGATCATGAAGTACGCAGAGAAAATTTACAACATCAGAGATGGAAGGATCAGCTAATGAAGACAACACTATCTTTGGCTCTGCGTAATGTATTAAGGAATAAAAGAAGGACAGCCATCACTTTTATGGCAATCATTTCTGGAGTGGTAAGTCTTATTATCTTTGGTGGTTTTATTGAATATACTTTTTGGGGGTTACGCGAACTAACCATAAAAACACAACTTGGGCATATTCAAATATATAAAAAGGGATATTGGGAAAAAGGAATAGCCGAACCCAACAAGTATCTTATTAAAGATCCCGAAGCCATTGAAAAGACATTTTCTAGCATATCAGACATAACGACGGTTACTCGCCGGCTCAGTTTTTCAGGCCTTATCAGCACTCAGGAAAAAACGCTTCCTTGCAAAGGCATAGGCGTTGTCGTTGAGAAAGAAAAACAGATGAGCGATTTTGAAACTATTGTTGCCGGAAAAGACTTGGAGGCCGCAGAATCATATGGAGGAATTGTCGGCAGTGAGCTCATAAAAGCTCTGGGGGGGAAAGTGGGGGATTCTTTGACGATTTTGACTACCACGCCTGAGGGAGTCATTAACGCCGTTGATTTTAAGGTCGTTGGCATAGCGCAAACAGGGTCGCAAGATTATGACAGTGTATTTATTAAATTGCCCATTGAAATTGTCCAAGATCTTTTAAATACGACCGCAGCAGAAAAGATTATTATTTTTCTAAAAGAAACAAAAGATGTTGAAAAGATTGCTTCGACGTTAAAGGAAGTAATTGACAAGAATAAGATGGACCTTGAATTAAAAAAATGGTCTGAGTTAGCAGATTTTTATTGGAAGGTAGTTGGGATTTATCATAACATCTTTGATGTTATTAAAGTTATCATTAGTGTTATTGTGCTCTTTAGCATAGCCAATACGATTACTATGTCTGTTTATGAGAGAATTAGGGAGATAGGGACGATGAGGGCCATGGGAACCACTCGTGCAAGAATAATCGCTTTGTTTATTACGGAAGGGGCCTTGATGGGAATTTTGGGCGGTTTGTTAGGTATTTTTGTTGGTATTTTAATTGCCAATATAATAAATATGAGTGGGGGAATCTATATTTCACCTCCCCCGGGAATGTCCAAGGGGTATGTCTCACTGATTTTAATAGTGCCAAAAGTTATCTTCTATGCTTTCAGCTCCATTCTCGTGGTAGCTATTTTGTCTTCGATATATCCGGCTTATAGGGCATCGCGTTTAAAAGTAGTCGAAGCACTTCAACATATATGAGAAAAACATTCTCTGGCATTTTATTTGTCTTTTCTATCCTACCCATCGGTATTTCTTATGCGATCACTCCCCAAGAGATACTCCAGAAAATAGACGAGATAAGGGCTCCCGCAAATACCTTTGTATTTCATCTCAAAGTAACTGTCAATAAAGACGAGGAAGGGTCAAAGGCGGAATTTTTAGTGAGAGTGAAAGATGCCCGTAAAAGTCTTGTCATCTATAAATCACCGCCATCTAATAAGGGGCGAGTGTTGCTTCTGGTAGAAAATAATATGTGGATATATATTCCCGGAACGAGAAACCCTTTAAGAATATCTCCGCAGCAGCAAATTATAGGCAGGGTGTCCAATGCCGATGCGGCCAGAGTTGTCTATAGCCTTGATTATAACGCTGAATCTGTTACGGAGGATGTTCTTGATGGCCAGAAGGTTCTCAAATTGATTCTTATTGCTAAGACGACGGGGGCTGCTTACAAAAGTATAAATCTGTGGGTGGAAAATAACACTTATCAGCCGATAAAGGCAGAATTTTTTGCGGTATCAGGGAAGATTTTAAAAACTGCCTATTATAAAGAATATAAAGAAATACTCGGCAAAAAAAGACCAACGGTGCTTGAGATTCACGATGAAATAAGAGAATCTGAAGTATCCATTATGGAATACAGTGATATGAGGATTGAAGACACCCCGGATGCCTATTTTCAAAAAACATTTATGGATAGGGTGGAATAGGATTGTTCTTACAACAGTTTTCACCTTTATTTACTCCGCAAGCAATGCTCAAGAATTCACCTATGAATTCAACGGTAAAATTATTGAGCAGCCCACCTTTTATCACCGCAAAAAAGATTACCTTTTAAATCCCAACCGAAACATACTCGATATTTCCCCTTGGAAAAACAGGTTTTACGCCGACATAAGTTTCAATCTAAGATACCGAGATACCAAATTCATTTCCAAAATTAGACCGACCGTCCTATCGGATGACAACAAAACACGTTTCCGCAATAAGATCGATGATTTATATGTCGATCAAATGGTTAGGGATAAATTTTTCTTTTATGTAGGTAAAAAGAATATAAGAGATGGAGTAGCTCTTGGCTTTAATCCGACAGATTTTTTAGGTGAGGAAAAGGAGGTGGATTTAACGAAAAGGGAAGAAGAAAGGCGTCTTGAGAGAGAAGGCAATTATTTGGTAGGCATGGATGCTTTTTACAACGATGTCACTTGGACTGCTGTATTCGCGCCTCGGACAGGGGGGTGGCAGGAGGAAAGGAGTCGGGTTCTCTTAAAGGCAAGTTATCTTATGGAATCTATCAATACGGACATGTCTTTACATGCTTTCAATGGCAGTATTCCCGGCATAGGTTTTAATATTTCCCATACCGCAAATGATCATCTTGTTTTATATACCGAGACCGCTTTTCGTAAAGGAAGCGATAGAAAAATCGTAAGATTACTCAGTGAAGGCAGTCCCAACAGCTATGAGATCAAAAAGAGGAATGACGAGAAAATCTTTCCTCACCTCGCAAGTGGAGGTCATTATACCTTTAAAAATGGTACGAATGTTATCTTGGAATATCTCTATAAAGGAGATGGATATAATCAGAAAGAGTGGGATGGATTCGAGGGGTTTGTTACTTACAATAACGCGCAATTTAAGAACGGTCTTTTTCTCGATTCGGTGAGATCCAATTTATCGCAGGCCAATCAAATCATGACGTTTAGGAAGATGAGAAAGAATTATCTTTTTACAAGAATCAGCAATCCTTCTCTTTTTGATAAGGTTGATGGAGCCTTTGTTATATTTTTGAATTTGGATGATAACAGTTTCATTCTAAATCCTTCTTTAGATTACAAAATTAACCCCAATACCACCATCGGCCTTTCTTCAAATATATTTGTTGGAGAAGAAACAAGGGAATTTGGTATGATGCATTGGGGACAGGACGTGACTTTAATGTATAAATATTACTTTTAGATGAGCAGCATGGCAATCGTCCGCATAGGTTTGGGCAAAGAGATAATCGTTAGATAGTTTTCCCGCCTTAAGAACCTCATCGGATTTAAAATATTCCTATTTTACGTTGACAGAGAAAAAACCCAACGCTAATATAGCTCCACTTTGTTCCCGATTTTCCGGTAAGATTGATTTTTTATTTTTCAAGCGGGGGGAAATATGCTAAAAAAGATCATGGATTTTTTCAGCGCCAAAAGCAGAAGAAAATTTGAAAACCGCACCATTTTGTTTATCGAAGACAATGAGAAAGACCGGACCCAAATTGAAAAGATTCTCGCCAGAAGAAAATTTCGGGTTCTGCTCTCTCCCAATGGGGAGTCGGGCCTGGAGATAGCCCAAAAAGAAAGGCCGGACTTGATCCTCTTGGACGTGGTTTTGCCGGGCATCAGCGGTATCGAAGTCTGTAAAAGACTGAAAGGCGATGAGCTGACCCAAAACATTCCTGTCATTTTCATCACGGGGGTGGACACAACCCAAAATCTTATTGATTGCTACGAATACGGCGCTGATGATTACTTAAACAAAGCCGTTTCTCCCCGGACCCTCATTTCCCAAATTGAGTTGACCCTCGAAGATTACGCTACTACTTCTCCCAGTGCGCCTCCAATTATCTCCCCTTAAAGAATTTAATAATGAATGAGTTGTAGGAGCACCAGTGGCTGATGCTTCGACTACGCTCAGCATCAGTCCTGCCTCGCACCGAGTGCTTCTCGATTTGTGCTCGGCACGAGGTGAGCGAAGTCGAAGGGCTGATTTCTCACCGTTGACATTTAAGCCCACAGCTTTATAATGATAAGGCATGAAAACCTACGAGCCTATCGACCATACCGCCGACATCGGAATTCGCGTGTATGGGCTTAGCCTCAAGGAGCTTTTTGAGAATGCCGCACAAGCCGCCTTTGATGTGATAGCCAAGCCTTTAAAAACAGCCTCCCCCCATGATGCCCAGACGTTTAAAATTCAGCTTAAGGCGAGTAATGTAGAGGAGCTTTTAATCCGCTGGCTGGGGGAGCTTCTCTCCTTATCGGATTGGAAAAGGATTATTTTTACAAAATTTGACATCCGGAATTTTTCTGAAACCCAAATGGATGGGGCCGTTCAAGGCTTCCCTCGAGAATATTTTGGGATCTTGACAGAGATCAAGGCCGTCACGTATCACGAGCTCAAAATAAAAAAAGAAAAGAATCGTTATGCGGTTCAGATTATTTTTGATGTCTGATGAAACCAATCCTATCCCATGACTGAGACAATCGATATCTCTTTAAGACAATTAGATCCCTGCCGCTACCAGATCCCCGCGAGCCATCGTGCTGGCATGCGGGTGCCGGGGATGATTTATGCCAATGAAAAGCTCCTGCAGGATATTCTGAAGGACAAGGCCCTGGAGCAGGTGGTGAATGTCGCCTTTCTCCCAGGGATTGTGGGCCAGTCCCTGGCCATGCCGGATATGCACTGGGGCTATGGTTTTCCGATCGGAGGCGTTGCCGCAACCGATCCCGAAGAAGGAGGCGTGATCTCACCCGGCGGTGTAGGGTTCGACATCAACTGCGGGGTTCGTTTTGTCCGGACGGATTTAACGGCCCAAGAAGTCCAGCCGTATTTAAAAGATTTGGTGAGCACTTTGTTCGATGATGTTCCCTCTGGCTTGGGTTCAAAGAGTGGATTGCGTTTGACGCAGGCGCAGGAAAAACAGGTCCTCGTGAAAGGTTCGCAGTGGATGGTCGCCCAAGGCTACGGCACACCGGAGGATTTGGACGCAACCGAGGATCACGGTTCGATTCAAGGAACCAATCCCCAGGCCGTTTCTGACCGCGCCTACGAGCGGGGCAAAAGTCAACTGGGCACACTCGGCTCCGGCAATCACTTTCTCGAGGTGCAGGTTGTCGATCAAGTTTTTCTGCCGGATTTGGCCGAAGAGCTGGGGCTTTTTGAAGGCCAGGTGGGGATCATGATTCACTGCGGATCCCGCGGCTTCGGTTATCAAGTCTGTGACGATTATTGCCACAGCATTATCCAATGTCTTTCCAAATATCAGATCGAGGTGCCGGACCGGCAGCTGGCCTGCGCGCCGGTTGAGTCCTCCGAAGGCCAGGAATATCTTTCCGCCATGCGCTGTGCCGCCAATTATGCCTTTGCCAATCGCCAGTATATTATGCACATGACGAGAAAATCCTTTGAAAAGATTTTTCGCAAAAGCTGGGAGAGCTTAGGGATCAATCTCGTTTATGATGTGGCGCACAATATTGCCAAGATGGAACGGCATCGGGTCAATGGGAAAGAGCGCCTCCTTTGCGTTCACCGTAAAGGCGCCACCCGGGCTTTTCCCGCCGGCCATCCCGAGCTCCCGGAGCGCTATCAAAAGACGGGCCAGCCGGTCATTATTCCCGGAGACATGGGGCGTTTTTCTTATCTTCTCGTCGGAGCAGAAGGCGCTCGGGAAACCTTTTATTCCTGCTGCCATGGGGCCGGCCGGGTGATGTCGCGCTCCAAGGCCGTCAAAACTTTTAAGATGGATCAGATCCTTAAAGATCTTCAGCAAAAAGGGATCGTTCTTCAGGCGCAGTCCAAGGCGACCGTCGTCGAAGAGGCCTCGGGCGTGTATAAAGATGTGACCGATGTGGTGGATGTGGTTCAAGAGGCGGGACTATCGAAGAAAATCTGCCGAATGCGGCCCGTTGGCGTGATTAAAGGCTAAGCCTCACGGACAGCAGAAAAGACATGTTAGATCTCAAATTCATTCGCGACAATCCCGATTCCGTTCGATGCGGCCTGCGGGCCAAAAACGTCGATTTCGCCGTTGAGGAGCTTCTCGGCCTCGATCAAAAGCGGCGCAGTTCCCTCGTCCAGTTGGATGAGTTGCGCAATAAACAGAATTTGGCCAATGACGAAATCAGTCGTCTGTTGAAAGAAAAAAAAGACCCCCAAGAAAAGATCAGAGGCATGAAGGAGGTGTCCAACCGGATCGCAAAATGGGAGGCCGCCGTCAAAGAGCTTGAACAAGCAATCGATCAGATTCTTATTCGAGTCCCCAATCTGCCTCATCCGAGCGTGCCCGTAGGAGGCCCGGAGGCCAACAGAGAAGTCCGTCGCTGGGGTAAGCCTAGACAATTTGATTTTAAACCCCGAACTCATCTGGAGATTGCCGAGGCGTTGGATATCATTGATTTCAAACGTGCCGCAAAAATCACCGGTTCCAACTTTGTCTTATATAAAAAGGAAGGGGCCCGGTTGGAGCGCGCTTTGTACAATTTCATGCTGGATCTCCATGTCCGCGAGCACGGTTACGAGGAAGTTTTTCCTCCCTTTCTGGTGAATCGTTTGGCGATGACCGCGACCGGCCAACTGCCTAAAATGGAGGAAGATATGTATAAACTTTCCGCGGAGGATCTTTTTCTAATCCCCACCGCTGAGGTTCCTGTGACGAATATCCACCGGGATGAAATTTTAAAAGAGGAAGATATGCCGATTTATTATACGGCTTATACCGCTTGTTTCCGTCGGGAGGCCGGTTCCTACGGAAAAGACACCAAAGGTTTGATCCGGGTTCACCAGTTTGACAAAGTGGAGTTGGTCAAGTTCGTGAGGCCCCCGACATCTTACGATGAGCTGGAAAAACTCGTTTTGAACGCGGAGGCGGTTCTGCAGCTTTTGGATCTGCCTTATCGGGTGGTCTTATTGGCGACGAGTGAGCTCAGCTTTGCCGCGGCCAAGTGTTATGATTTGGAAGTTTATGCACCAGCGGTGGATCAATGGCTGGAGGTCTCCAGCTGTTCCAACTTCGAGGATTTTCAGGCCCGACGGGCCAATATTCGTTTTAAAGCCAAGGGGGATAAGAAGCCGTCGTTTGTCCACACGCTCAACGGATCCGGGGTCGCTTTGGCCCGGTGTATGGTCGCCATTTTGGAAAATTATCAGACCGAGGAGGGAGAACTTAGAATTCCTCAGCCATTGCAGCCTTATATGGGGGGGCAGGAGAAGATCGCGCGGTCTTGAATGTTTTGGAGAGGTGGCTGAGTGGTTGCCACCGCCTTCGGCGGGGTCCCGCCAAAGGCGGGAAAAGCGGAAGATATATTTTGGAGAGGTGCCGGAGCTGGTTGAACGGGGCGGTCTTGAAAACCGTTAGGCGTCGTAAGACGTCTCCTGGGTTCGAATCCCAGCTTCTCCGTAGTTTCTACTTTAAGCCCAAAATCATCAACCCGTTCCCATTTTTTATAAAAAATCCTTGTCAAATCTTAACTCTACCGATATTGTATTCTTTGACTCTT
>CAZNDW010000017.1:0-17795 GCA_964571895.1 uncultured Planctomycetales bacterium | reverse complement strand
CGTCGCTTTGCTTCGCCTGTCTGCCGACAGGCAGGCAAAGCGAAGCAGCGGGGGCGAAACGGCGGGGCGGGCAGGGTTGATGGTGAGCATAGTCGAACCATCAACCCATTCGGCTCGTCGCTTAGGCGAATCCCTCCTTTTGTAAACCAAACGATACACCTGAAGTTGACAATAGAATAGGAAAAGGGTAATATGAAATCACTCTTTTATCTTTTAAGGAGACGGGAATGAGCGATCAGAAAAGAATCTATTTGGATTACGCCGCAACAACCCCAACGGATCCCGAGGTCATCCGGACGATGGAGCCTTATTTCTATCAGTCGTTTGGCAATCCTTCCAGCCCTCATGCGGTAGGTCGTGGATCCAAGAAGGCCGTGGAAGAGGCCCGGGGAATCCTGGCGGATTTTATCGAAGCCCGCAGCGAGGAGGTGGTCTTTACCTCCGGGGGGACCGAATCCAATAACCACGCCATCATGGGAGCGGTCCGCAGTCTCAAGGCTCGGGGCAACCATATCATCGTTTCTAAGATTGAACATCACTCCGTCCTCGAACCGGTTTTGTATCTGGAAAAAGAGGGTTTTGAGATTACCTTTTTGGAGGTCGATTCCAGCGGTAGGGTGGATCCCGATGATGTGAAAAGAGTGATCACCGACAAAACGATTTTGATTGCGGTGATGCATGCCAGCAATGAGATTGGAACCATTCAACCGGTGGAGGCAATCGGAAGGATCGCCAGCGAGAGAAAAATCCATTTTCATGTGGACGGTGTGCAGAGTGTGGGGCATATCCCTGTTTCCGTTTCCAAAATCGGATGCACAACGCTCTCCCTCGCTGCCCACAAATTTTATGGGCCCCCAGGGGTGGGAGCCCTTTATATCCGTCGCGGAGCACGGATGGCCAATTATCTTTTGGGAGGGGATCAGGAAAGAGGACGCCGGGCCTCCACCGAAAATGTGCCGGGCATCGTGGGACTAGGAAAAGCGGTTGCACTCTGTGGCATCCGCATGGCCCCAGAGATCCAAGATCAAAATTTTTTACGCGATCGGCTGATCCAAGAGGTCCCGGCGAGAATCGGGGATTGTTTCTTGAATGGTCACCCGACCCAAAGGCTTCCTAATAATAGTCATTTTTCATTTGTGGCGATTGTGGGGGAATCCCTTCTAATGAGTCTGGATATGGCGGGGATCGCCGCCTCCATGGGGTCCGCCTGTACCGCGGGGGCGCTGAAGCCCTCGCATGTCTTAAAGGCCCTTGGTTTATCTGACGAGCTGGCTTTAGGATCCCTACGGATCTCCATCGGACGCTGGACGAAAAAAGAAGAGATCGATTATTTTCTGGATCAACTGCCCGGAATTGTGAATCGGCTGCGTCTGGCACGGGCCTAAAAAATCCATGCAGGAAGAGATCGTTTATTTTTTAAAGAAGGCCAAGCAGTATGTCTCCGGCGAGGAGATCAGCCAGTCTTTAAAGATCAGCCGGTCGGCGGTCTGGAAGTACGTGGAGGAGCTGCGCCGCCGGGGATATGACATCGTCGCGGTCCCTCATCTCGGTTATCGGCTGGCCGGCTCTGCGGACAAACTCTTTCCCCACGAAATTCAATACGAGCTTAAAACCGCCCTCTTCGGTAAAAGAATCGTTTACCACGAGACCATCGCCTCCACGATGGATGAGGCTTTTCAATTGGCCCTTGAAGGCGCGTCCGAAGGAACAGTTGTCTGCGCAGAGGCTCAAACCAAAGGCCGCGGCCGTCTCGGCCGCTTATGGGATTCTCCCAAAGGAAAAGGAATTTACATCTCGGTGATTCTTCGGCCGAAGCTCTCTCTTTTACAGGTTACGCGGCTGACCCTCTTAAGCGCCGTGGCGGCCGCCGAGGCGATTAAAACCGTCAGCGGCCTTAGTCCCCTCATCAAATGGCCCAACGATTTGATTTATAAAAACAGAAAATTGGCCGGAATCCTGACGGAGCTCAGCGCCGACACCGATCGGGTTAAGTTTGTGATCTTAGGACTGGGGATCAATGTCAACTCGCCTCTTCATGCTCTTCCCGCAGGAGCGACTTCCCTCAAACACGAGACCCAAAAGCAGCAATCCCGCATTCATCTGCTTCAGGAGATTTTAAGAGAATTGGAACGATGGTATCTGTGTTTGACTCAGGAAGGATTTGATCCGCTGATGCGGCGCTGGCAGGAATTATCCCTGACCATGAATCAACGGGTGAGGGTTGTGGATTCTTCCCTGGCCGGGCAGGCCGGATTGATCGAGGGAGAGGCGGTCGGTATCGACCAGGACGGGGGTCTGTTGATCCGCCAGGATTCCGGCGTCATTACCAAAAAGATGGCTGGCGACGTAGTCCAGGCCGGTTGAGTCCGCAATGATTCGTTTGGGCGCCCCCCGCCTTTGGCGGGGGGCGCCCCTTACGGTTGACTTAATTCTTATGAATACGACCCTGTTTTTAGAAGAGGCCCTTTCGCGCTTAGAGCAAAATGGCCTTAAAAGAACTCTCAACGACGTGGAAGGCCCCCAAGGCCGGGAGATATTTGTTAACGGGAAAAGAGTCCTCAACTTCTGCTCCAACAATTACCTCGGCCTCGCCGACGATGGCCGGCTGCGGGAGGCCGCTATGGAAAGCCTTAAAGAGGAAGGGCTCGGCGCCGGGGCCTCCCGATTGGTTTGTGGGAACATGGCCTCCCACCGACGGCTGGAAGAAAAACTCACACAGTTTAAGGGAACGGAATCGTGTCTTCTCTTCAGCGCCGGGTATATGGCTAATCTTGGAATCATCACCAGCCTCTGCGGCCGAGGGGATATCATCTTTGCCGATAAACTCAACCACGCCTCCCTTATCGACGGGATGATTTTAAGCGGGGCCCGCTTCAAACGTTATCCCCACAAGGATATGCAGACGCTGGAGGCATGGCTCAAAGACTCCCAAGATTTTAGAAAAAGACTCATCGTTACCGACAGTGTCTTTAGCATGGACGGCGATTTGGCTCCGCTGGATAAGATCGTCGCCCTCGCAAAGAAATATCAGGCGTGGGTGATGATTGATGAGGCCCATGCGTTCGGGGTTCTGGGTGCAAACGGCAAAGGCGCCGCCGAGCATTTTGGTCTGGAAGATCAAATCGACATTCAGATGGGAACCTTAAGCAAGGCGGCCGGAGCCTTCGGTGCCTACTGCTGCGGTTCTAAGAAATTGATTTCCTTTTTGATCAATTGTGCCCGCAGCTTCATTTATACAACCGGTCTTCCGCCGTCGGTGGCTGCGGCCGCGGGTCGTGCGCTTGAGATTATCCAAAACGAGCCCCAAAGGCGCCACCAGCTTTGGGCCTGGACAAATCTCATGCACCAAGAATTAAAACGCCTGGGATTCGACACCCTCAGCTCCCAGACACCCATTATTCCGATTTTGGTTAAGGATCCCCATCGGGCCGTCGAGTTTTCTCAAAGGTTGTTCCAAAAAGGGATTTTCGTCCAGGCCATTCGTCCGCCCACCGTGCCGCAGAATACGGCCCGTTTGCGGTTCACCGTCATGGCCACTCATCGTCGGGAAGATTTGGAGCGCGCCCTGGAGGCCTTGCAAGAAATCGGTCGAGAGCTTTGCCTTATTTAACAACCCAAAGAAATTTTCAATGGCATTACACGCTTTCCGGCGCGGGCGAACCGCTTTTATTTGTGCACGGCTGGGGGGCGGATCTACGCTTGTGGGCCCAGCAGGCCCTGTATTTCTCAAAGAGATATCGGGTGATGACGATCGATTTGCCGGGCCACGGAAAGACCCATTGGAAGCCGCTCCCCTTTGATCGTATGGTGCGGAACCTTAAGGATGCGACAGAACGTCTCGGGTTGAACGGCATGAATGTTGTGGGGAGCTCCTTGGGAGGATTGGTTGCCCTCAAACTTTTTGATCTTTTTCCCGAGGGAGTCAAACGGATGGTTTGGGTGGGGTGCCTGCCCAAATTTTTGCACTCCCCGGATTATCCCTTTGGCCTTAAGCTCGAGTGGATGAGAAGATTGGCTGGACAACTCGACACGGATTATCCGCTCATCGTGCATATTTTTTTCCGTTCCCTTTTCACCCCAGAAGAAAGAGAGAGTCCGCTTTTTCAATGGTTCAAAAAATTCCGAAAGAATGAAGACCTTCCTCAACGAGAAGCCCTTCGAGGATTTTTGGACATTTTACAGAAAGAAGACCTAAGAGGGGTTTTTAGCAAAATCCGCATTCCCTTTCAGATCATCAATGGAACCGAGGATTATATCTGTTCGAAAGACGCTGTGAATTTTCTTAAAAGGCGATTGCCCGCGGCCCGGGTTCACCTTTTCCAAGACTGCGGCCATTTCCCTTTTTTGACCAAACCACGGGAGTTCAATCGGGTGCTGGAGAGGTTTTTGAGGGAAACGTAAAATCATTACTGTCCGAAGTTGTGTCATTGCGAGGAGCGTTTTTCAGCGACGAAGCAATCCTTCTAAAAGATTCCTGCCTGCCGGCAGGCAGGGCTTCCCCCGCCAAACTACGGCGGAGTCGCAATGACACGAAAGTCGCACATGGCTTTAATCCCTAATTTATGATTTTCTGGAAAAAAATCCAACAGGCTTTCTCAGATGCCTCCCTGCAGTATGAAGTCTTGACCAACCTGCATAAAGAGATCGGTCGAGAGCTTTTGGAAAAAGTAAGGCCCCTGGAATCCGCCACCGCCATTTTGGATATCGGCATGGGGACAGGGTGGCTGACCCATCGTCTGGCGCAGGCCTTTCCGCAGAGCCGAGTGGTGGGACTGGATTTTGCCTCAGGGATGATCCAGTTTGCCCAAAAGCACCGCGAAGGCTTTGGGATGATTCAGGCGGATGCCTGCCGCTTGCCTTTTAAGAAAGATGTCTTTGATGTCATTCTCTCCAATCTCACCTACCAATGGATCCGGGATCTACCGTCCGGCTTTCGCCAATGTCACGGCGCCTTAAAAAACGCGGGGATCTTCCGGGCCACCATGTTTGGTTATCATACGCTTCAGGAATTATTCCAGGCCTTGGAGAAGACCGCAGAAAAGTCACAGATACGAACGTCGCTTTCGACTGGCCGACTGGCTCAAGAAAAGCAAATCACCGAGGCCCTTCAGCAGGCGGGTTTTCACCAGATCGCGGTGACCTCCGAACGGATCAAAGCCCGTTTTCCGGACATGATGCATCTTCTCAAATGGACAAAAGAGATTGGGGCTAATACGCTTAAGAGAAATATCTTTATCGGCAGGGAGCTTTTGGGTCGGATGAATGATTATTATGACCAAAACTATAGAGATCAATTCGGCGTCTATGCCACCTTTGAGGTTGTGTGGGTGATGGGGAGAAAATAAAGGTCACACGTCACCCTGGCCCGCCAATGATAGGACAATCCAGGGCGGGCAAGGTCACAAGTCACATGTTAAAAAAATCAGGGCACGAAAATTTTTAACTTGTGACGTGTGACTGGTGACTTTGTGACTGTCTCGAGGACTGACAATGAACAAGGCCTTTTTCATCACCGGAACCGATACCGGCGTCGGAAAGACCACAGCCGCCTATGTGCTGGGGGTCTTATTCCAAAATCAAGGCTTTGATGTCGGGGTGATGAAACCCGTGCAATGCGGCGGTGATGATGGCCGGTTTTTGAAAAGATCTCTTCGGTTGAAAGATTCTCTTAAGGAGATTAATCCGTACTTTGTCAAAGAGCCCCTTTCTCCCCATCTCGCTTTTCGCCGCGCCCGTAAAACCATTTCCATCGAACGCATCGTTGCGGGCTTTCATAGGCTTTCCCATCGGCACGAAATTTTATTGGTCGAAGGCGCGGGCGGTTTGCTCGTTCCTCTTAAGGACGATTATTTCATTTGCGATTTGATCAGGGATTTGGATTTGGAGGTAATTGTGGTTTCTCACCTGGGATTAGGAACGATCAATCATACTCTCCTGACGATTCGTCAGGCCCGGCAAGTCGGGCTCAAGGTCAAAGGGGTTCTCTTCAACCGATCTTCCTTGAAATCAAACGGTATCCCGGAGAAGACCAATCCGGATTTCATCCGACGGTTGGGAGGCGTTGCGCTGATGGGGACGATTCCTTATTTTCCTAAGCTGGGAAAAGAGACGGTGTTGAAGCTCTGTTGCTCTCGGATCAATCTTCCAGCGTTGTTGGAAGGAAACAATGAGCAGGGCGGGGGGCGCCCCTACGTCTTGCTGTCGCAAGACAGCAGTAGGGGCGCCCTGAAAACCTGGGACAAACGCTACGTTTGGCACCCGTTCACGCAGATGAAAGACTGGTTTCAAGCCGATCCGCTTGTTATAGAGGAAGGCCGGGGGTGTTATTTGAAAGACGTTGAAGGCCGGTGGTATCTGGACGGCGTCTCCAGCCTCTGGGTTAATGTGCACGGGCACCGGAAAAAAGAGATCGATAGGGCCCTGACCGCTCAGCTCAACCGATTGGGTCATTCGACGCTCCTGGGGCTCTCCAACGTTCCCGCGATTCATCTGGCGAAAAAGCTGGTTACGATCGCGCCGAAGGGCCTCAGCAAAGTTTTCTACTCGGATAACGGCTCAACCGCCGTGGAGGTCGCCGTCAAAATGGCGTATCAGTATTGGCAGAACACGGGACGAACAAAGAAAACTCGTCTTGTGCATTTGGCGAATTCCTATCACGGCGACACCTTAGGGGCGGTGAGCGTGGGAGGAATCGATTTGTTCCATAAGGTCTACCGCGGTTTGGTCATTGAAACCATCCCCATCGAATTTCCGGATTTTTATCGCTGCCCTAAGGGAAAAAGTTATCCCGCTTACATGTGGGAATGCTTAGGAAGACTCGAGAGCTTATTGGAGAGGCGTGGTGATGAGATTGCGGCTCTCCTCATAGAGCCTTTGGTCCAGGCCGCTGCCGGCATGATTGTGTGGCCCAAGGGTGTGTTGAAAAAGATAGCGCAGCTTTGCCGAAGACACGATATTTTGTTGATTGCGGATGAAGTGGCGACCGGTTTCGGCCGCACGGGGAAGATGTTTGCTTGCGAATACGAGGGGGTCAGTCCGGATTTTCTTTGTCTGGCCAAGGGCTTAACCGGGGGGTATCTTCCGTTAGCTGCAACCTTGACCACTCAAAGGATTTTCGATGGGTTTATTTTTGATTATCGGGACCAAAAGACATTTTTTCACGGCCACACGTATACGGGAAATCCGCTGGCGTGCGCCGCGGCCTTGGCAAACCTCGAAATATTTGAAAGAGAAAAGACCTTGCGTTCCTTGCCGGCCAAAATAAAATACTTGTCTAAGGCCCTTAAGAGGTTTTATAATTTACCCTCAGTTGGCGATGTCCGTCAGAAGGGGTTCATGGTCGGGATTGAGCTTGTCAAAGACAGCGCCAGCAAAGAGCCCTACGCTTGGGAAGAAAAGATCGGGATTCGGGTCTGCGAGGAGGTCCGAAAATACGGTGTGATCTTAAGGCCGCTGGGAAACGTCATCGTCTTGATGCCACCCTTGGCGATTGGCTTAAGGGAGATTGATAAACTCTTGGAAGCGACTTACCTCGCTATTGACGAAGTCACCACCCAATGAATTAGGAGATGATACCATGCGTGTCCCAATTAAAACTTTCATCATCGACGGTGAAATACATTTGAGACATGAATTTTGTGTCATTGCGCCTGCCCTGGCCGGGCAGGCCAGGGAGGAACGAAGGCCTTCGACTACGCTCACCTCGTGCCGAGCATCCCTTAGTAATGGGCACTCGGTGCGAGGCAGGCCAAGTCCTGCCCGCCCTGGTCCCGATGCTTCGATCGGGACTCCGACCGAGAGAAACGAGCGTCGGAGCTTTCTGGACGATTGCCCGCCCCGGCTTTGGAGACGATAGGCGGGCCGGGGGCGGGCCAGGGAGTTTATCGAAGGACGAAGTACGAAAGTGGGCAGCCATGAACGGTTGTTTGTCTGAACCGAAGACGGTTCACAATCAAAACGGCGTGAAAGCCATTGTGTATAGTGCCTGCAAGGAAGGCTCCGAGGTTGTGTTTTACACAATTGAGGGTATGGGGCATACCTGGCCGGGGGGCAAAAGCCTGTTACCGGAGCGTATGGTCGGAAAAACCTCGGACAAAATCAACGCCACAAATGTAATCTGGGAGTTTTTCAAGCGGCATTCCCGACGGTAACGTCAAATAAATTGTGTAAATTGGGTTAAAGGTTTCTCTTGCCATTTGGAGTTGAGTCTATGGAAGATAGCGTAAATGATACGGTTTACGCTGTCATTGTTGGTAAAGCATCCCATGGGCCTGGTGCGGCGTCTGACCTCACGGAATGAGCGTTCGATGATGTTGGTGGTGCGAATCTGGTGGCGAATAAATTCACGGAACTGTTTTTTGATGGGGATTTCTAAAAAGGCCAAGAGGCTGTCTAAATCCTGCTCAATGAGCTCAACGGCTCGAGGATAAAGACGAGTCCAGCATTTGCGTAAGAGCCTGAAGGCCGCGACCGCTTCCCGATGGGAAGAGGCGTTGTAGATTTTACGGACATCGCATTTGAAGGCTTTGGTATCGGCTTTTTTAAGATGTTTGGTACAGTTGCGCAGTTTATGGACCCAGCAGCGCTGATGTCTGGCGTGAGGATAGACCAAGTCAACGGCGTTGATAAAGCCTTTGGAGCCGTTGGTAATAATGAGTTTAAGGTTTTTGCCTTCAAGGCCGCGCCGGAAGAGGTCATTTAAGAATCCCTCGCAGGCGTTATTGGATTCACGGTCGGCGATTCTAAAGGCGATGAGTTCTTTTTTACCAAAGAGGGTAATGCCGTAGGCGACCAGGGCCAGGATTTTTCTGGCTTTAAGTGAGCCTTTAACAGAGATCGTAATGCCGTCTAAGAACAGGAATTGATATTCATCCAAGAGCTGGCGTTGATGGAAGGCCTTGACTTGGGTATTCAAAGATTTTGTGATACGTGAGACGGCGGAAGCCGAGATGTTGGTGCCGAGGATAGGTTTTAAGGCTCCGGCGACCTCAAATCCTTGACCCGGCCCCAGCGATGGTTTAAAGTCTCTAGTGTGTGATTCATAGGCGTATCCTTTCTGTTAAGGGCTGACATGGGTCAACCCGGGTTGATGTTGTCCAAACAGAAAGATACGCCTTTTTTTATGAACTTAAAAGCAATTTACACACAATAGGGTATATCACCCTCGAAGGGAGGCGCTTGACAAACCAAGTCTCTGATATATACTTTTCCTTAAAACTATGTGGAGTTAGGCGCGATGGTCCGCGAGCGCGTTATTGAAGCGGCGGGGCTTCGTGGGTTGGAAGGATAAGGTTCATCGTTAAACAACAGGAGGAGACAGATGAAACGACGTATAGGCATTGCGATTTGCATGATGTTGGGAGTTGTTTTTGCCTTGGAGCAGGCCCGGGCGGAGGTTTGGGATAGACGGGAGCGGAAAACGGATCGGAGGATCGAACGGCGTGTCGATCGGAAGACGGAACATAAAGCCGAGCGCAGAGACGCGCTGGTTGAGCCGGAGAGGCCCGCGCTGGAGCGCGTGAGCGACCGAAGGATTGACCGTAAAGCCGAACGCGCGGCCAAACGCAAAAAAGAGCGTCGGGATGCTGTGCGCGGTGAGGACCGTCGTCCGGTACCGGGCTCTGCTGCGGATGCGCCAGTTACAGAAACGACGAGCACTCCGTAAAGAATAATTGTATGCGGTTTACCGGCCGATATAGAGTTAGGATACGAGCGCTGGGTTTGCTTCTTTCGATGCTGATCTTCGCTATAGGTACGGTTGGTTTCGGGATGAGATGGGCCCACGGACGACTATCGTTTCGGATTGAATCGATCCTGGAAGCCGCTGAGACCTGTGGCAACGGCGTCTGCGATGCCGGCGAGACCAAGCAGAGCTGCCCTAAGGATTGTCGTTTATTGCTTAAGCTGTTGCGTCAGGGCAAGGATGGGACGGGCCGCGCGAGACGCGCAACGAGGTCCTCGGAATCCGTGAAGCTCGGGCCCGGCGACAGCCGTGGGTCGATCACGATCGACGGCCGCGAGCGGACGTACCTCTTGCATCGCCCGGCCGGCGAAGATCCTGCGAAACAGTATCCCCTTGTCATGGTGTTTCACGGCGGCCACGGAGCTGGGGCCAAGATCGCTAAACAAACAGGTTTCAGCGGCTACGCGGATCGGGAAGGATTCATCGCTGTGTATCCGGATGGGATCGAGCACAACTGGAGCGACGGTCGTGGGACAACCGATGCCGAACGGCTCGGCGTGGACGACGTGAAGTTCGTGAAAGCGCTCCTGGCGAGGCTACAAAAAGAGCTATCCATCGATGAGAAGCGGATCTACGTCACCGGCCCGTCAAACGGCGGGATCTTTACCTATCGTCTGGGCTGCGAAATGGCGGATGTCTTTGCGGCGATCGCGCCGGTCATCGGCAATCTCGCGGAACCCTTGGGCATGGCCTGTGCACCACAGGAAGCCGTGTCCGTCCTCGCGATCAACGGCGACGCCGATCCGTTTATCCCTATCCAGGGCGGGGAGTGTTGCAAACGGGGAGACGGCGGCCGGTTGTTGTCTACAAAAGATTCGCTGAATTTCTTTGTTAAAAAGAATGGATGTTCCGGCACGCCAGTGCGGGAGATGCTTCCGGCGCCGGTGGATGATGGGACGACGCTTGAGCGGCATACCTACCCTGCCTGTGGCTACCACACCGATGTGGTTTGGTACGTTATTCACGGAGGAGGTCATGCCTGGCCGCCCAAGCCGCCTCAGGCGCCTCGGATCAGCGGCCCCTCCTCAAAGAATATTGACGCAACGAGCGTCATCTGGCAATTTTTCAAGGCCCATCCCAAGGCGCGGTGAGCTGCTAGTCTCCCCATCTTCATCCCACAATTTTTCCCACCCTCTCCTCAAATCTATTTCAGGAAGGTCTCTAATTGTGATCTGTTAAAAAGATAGTGTTGATCGCTTCGAAGGTTGTGCAGCCTGACCGAGGTGAAATCGCCGAAGGAATAGGCTTTTAGGGTCTGCGCCACGATGGTGAGAATTTCGGTCTCCGCATCGTCACTCGGTTTGAAGTCGCTGGTTTGATATTTGAACCGAATCCGATTGAGAATCTGCTTTGTCAGAAACTCCGGCCATGTCATTTCTTTCAAGGCCAGGTGACGGCCTTC
Source organism: uncultured Planctomycetales bacterium (assembly GCA_964571895.1). Taxonomy (GTDB): domain Bacteria; phylum Omnitrophota; class Gorgyraeia; order Zapsychrales; family JAHFFX01; genus CAZNDW01. The sequence continues at coordinate 6,651 of CAZNDW010000017.1, read as the reverse complement.
CTCGTCTGCGACAATCCCTTGCCCTCCCCGGAATTCCGTGATGCTTCTTAGGGCGAATTCTTCCTGGGGGATAAGCCCGGTCATGGTGTATCGAAAATCCTCAAAGGAAAAGATTAAGATCGCCTCCACGCCCCGTTTGATATCAGAGGCCACCAAAACCACAAATGGAGGAGGGGCGTCGGTTTTCTCCAGATAGGGGCCGCCCTTCTGGGAGGCGGATTCTTTTTTTTCTAAATCTAAATCAGAGTACGATCGAAACAAGGCGGTTAAAAGATTATTTTGTTTTCTTTGAAATTCTTCTGTATAGAACGATTTGAGGCTTTTCTGGGAAGGATCGCTGAAACCCTTCACGATATCGTATTCCACATGGAAGGTTTCATTCTCAAAATGGCCGTCTACATAATGGAGCAAGAGCTCTTGGGTCGGTTTTGCGCTTCGGGGGGCCCCCTCAAGAGAGGCTTTGTATTCAATAATGTTCTCCGTGACCGGAAGGTAGATCCATAACGTCGAGGGGAGGGGTTTAAGGACAACGGCCAGGTTGTATTCCTCTTTGCAGAGCTTCAAGAATTTTTGATGGGCCTCAGCAAGCGTAGCGATGGCGGGGGGAGAAGAAGGAGAACAGCCACTAAGAAATAGAATCCACAGATAAAAAAAGAGCGGCGGGAAAACGGATGGCGGGATCCTCATGAGATATTGAGTAGCGGCCGGCCGGAGATCGGTTTGACGTGGAATTTATCGAAGATCGCCTGGACCTCGTCGTATTCGAGCTCTTCTTTCTGAAGGAGTTCCTGGGCGAAAGACTCCAAGAGGTCTTTGTGCTGGGTGAGGATGCCGGTGACCTCGGTGAGGCAAGCTTGTAAAATGTCTTGGACATCCCCGTCCAGGGTCTCGCGGATTTTAGAGGAAAGGGAATTGATCTCGCCATTTAAGGAGAGCGAACGGTAATCGCCCAAGAGGCCGGATTTCCCCATGCCGTAGCTCCACACCATGTCTTGGGCGAGCGCAAGCGCGGTATGGAAATCGCTTCCCGGGCCGCCCCCGACGCCGCTTGAGGTGGTGCTGAAGACGAGGCGTTCCGCGGCATAGCTGGCCAGGCATATCTTGATCTGGGCCAAGAGATATTCCCGGTTGTAAGAATAAGATTCTTCCGATGGTCTTTGAAAGACAAACCCCAGTCGGCCTTTGCGGGGAATGATCGTGGCCTTGACCACGTCGTCTTTGGGATGGATCAAATACCCGAGGATCGCGTGGCCGGCTTCATGAAAGGCGGTCCAGCGCTTGTCTTCCTCGGTTAAAATGATATTGGATTTTTCGCCGAAGGTGACGCGGTCATAGGCCTCAAAGAGATCTTTCATGGTTAAGACCTCGCGCTTCTCGCGCAACGCAATGAGGCCGGCCTCGCGAGTCATCGAATCGATGTCCGAGGGAGTAAACCACAGCGCCCGACGGGCAAGGACATCGGAGCGCACGGAGGGATCGGTTTTGACGCGGCCCAGATAAAAATCGAAGAGGTCTTTGCGCTCTTTGAGGTTGGGCCGGCCGACGTAAATTTTCCGGTCGAATCGGCCGGCCCGCAGGATCGCGGAATCGAGATCATATTCGGGGACGTTGGTGGCCGCAATGACGACGATGTTATTTTCCTGCTGCCTTAAGCCGTCCAGCTCGGTTAAGAATTGGTTGATGGTGGCGTTATGGCTGATGCCGCCGCCAAAGCCCATATCCGCCATGCGCGGCCGGGCAAAAGAATCGATCTCGTCGATAAAGATGATGCATCCGCCCTCCAGCCTCGCCAGAGCGCGGGCCTGGTTGAACATCGATTTGATCTGCGCCGCGCCCTGGCCCACCAGGATCCCAACGAATTCGCTGCCCACCGAAGAGAGCATGGGCATCTGGCATTCGGTGGCGATCGCCTTGGCCAGATACGTCTTGCCGCAGCCCGGCGGGCCGATCATCAAAGTCCCCTTGATGATCTTGCCGCCGATCGCCTTGACGAGGTGGCGGTCTTTGAGGAGCTTGACGATCTCCCACGCCTCTTTCTTGGCGCTCTCCATGCCGATGACCTCGTCCCATTTCACCTGAGCCTTGGCGATTATGATCTTTCCTTTCCCGAATGTGGCCAGGCCTCCGCCCTGCAAAAGGTAATAATGCATCCCGAAAAACAAGGGCAGCTGAATCAGGGTTGTCAGAAGATAAATGAAGAAGAAAAATCCCATCTGGGCGGTGATCTGCCGGCGGCTGAAGGATTCCAGGGAAAAGAAGCTGGTGAAGGCGGTGTAGAGGAGGAAGGCCACCACCAGGCTTAAGGTAAGGAAGATCAAAATGAGAAGCATTTTGATCCAACGGGTCTGAAGATGAACGAAAAATTTTTTCATGGGCAGGATCAGTTGTGGAACGTCCTTCAAACTAGCATATCTTTTTTGAGAAGTCAATGTTGAAAGGATTGACTTTAAAATCAATCTATGATATTGTGGCGGTCTTAAAGAGAAGGATGATCCATGTCCAAAATCGCCAAAGTCCTCGCCCGGGAAATCTTGGACTCTCGGGGCAATCCCACGGTTGAGGTGGATGTTATTTTGGATTCCGGGGTGCTCGGCCGGGCCGCGGTCCCCTCGGGAGCCTCCACGGGCCAGCATGAAGCGCTGGAGCTCCGCGACCAAGACCCCGCGCGCTACGCCGGCAAAGGCGTTTTAAAGGCGGTCGGCCATGTTCAGGGCGTTATGGCCCAAACGATCGCTGGCAAAAAACCCGATTATCAGACCATTGATGAAATTCTTCTTAAGCTCGACGGCACAGATAATAAAAGCAGGCTCGGGGCCAACGCGATTCTGGCGGTTTCTCTGGCCGTGGCCAAGGCCGAGGCCCTCGACCACAAGCTTCCTTTATACCGGTATCTGGGAGGCCCGAAGGCAAAGATTCTGCCGGTGCCTTTGATGAATATTTTAAACGGCGGCCTCCACGCCGACAACAACTTGAGCATCCAGGAATTTATGATTGTCCCGCGCGGTGCGCCCAGCTTTAAAGAAGCCCTGCGCATGGCCACCGAGGTTTTTCATCAGTTAAAAGCCATCCTGAAGTCCCGAGGACTTTCTACCTCCGTCGGAGATGAGGGCGGATTTGCCCCGCGCCTTAAGGACAACGAAGAGGCCGTCCAGCTTATCTTGGAGGCGATCGAGAAGGCCGGCTACAAGCCGCACCAAGAGATCGCGCTCGCTTTGGATGTGGCCGCATCCTCCTTTTACAAAAAGGGCATTTACCAGTATAATGAAAAGCCGTGGACCGCTTTGGAGCTCGTGAATCTTTATGGCCGTTGGATCGGTCAATATCCCCTCATCTCCCTTGAAGACGGACTCGATGAAAACGACTGGTCCGGCTGGAGCGAGATGACGAAGAGGCTGGGCGGAAAGATTCAGCTTGTGGGCGATGACCTGTTTGTGACCAATGTCCAGAGGCTTAAAGAGGGAATCCAAAGAAAGGCCGCCAATTCCATTTTGATCAAGGTCAATCAAATCGGGAGTCTCTCCGAGACGCTTCAAACGATCGTTCTGGCCAAGAGGCACAAATATAGTTCCATCATTTCGCACCGCTCGGGAGAGACGGAAGATACAACGATCAGCCATTTGGCTGTGGCGGTCGGCTGCGGCCAGATCAAGACTGGATCGCTTTCGCGCACGGATCGCCTGGCCAAGTACAATGAGCTCTTACGGATCGAGGAGCAATTAGGGAAAAAGGCCCTGTACGCGGGGCCGCTGTGGGGAAAAGTATTGTAAAGTCACAATGTCACAAGACACAAGTCACCAGCGATTGACTTGTGACATTGTGACCTTGTGACCTATGCTTAAAAATGCGATATGGCTTTTTATCCTGACGATTGCGGCCTTTGTGTTTTTTCTTCCGTCGTATGCCAAGATGCAGGACTTGAAGCAGAAAAACGCCGAGTATAAACGGCAGATTGAAGAGCTTCTGGTCCAGCGCAGCCAGCTTGAGGAAGAAAAAAGGCTTCTGGAGAAAGACCCGGTCTATTTGGAAAAGGTGGGCCGCGAAAAGATGGGTTTGATCCGACTCAATGAGGTGGTCTACAAGATCACGCCCGTTGGAGGGGATAAGGAAAAATAAAAAACATATCGCGGGGTGGAGCAGTCTGGTAGCTCGACAGGCTCATAACCTGTAGGTCAGGGGTTCAAATCCCCTCCCCGCAATTCTTCCCCGCCTTCCTTAAAATAAAAATTAAGGTTGGCGGGGTTCTTATTTTAGGGAGGGGATTTGCCTCGTAAGGTTCTCCCGCTTTTCTGTAAGTCATTTATTGTAAGCGGGATCCCGCCTACCACAAAAAATAGAAAGGCGGGAAAATCCTGCCCCCGCAACCAATACATCCAATTAGGGGCCTTTGACTTCTGTCATCGGCTCCTTTTTGGTTTTGTGGTAAAATGCCGCCGTGCTAACACTGTGATAACAAAATGTTTCGTGTGAGGAAATTTTTTATTGACAAGGCAGAGAAGTAAGTTAAATTAGAAATTACTCTTCTCTGCGGCACTTCTCTCTGAGGCTTAGATTAGCTCACACTGGCCCCTTTTTTTAAAGCCCGTTTCTCGCGTAGGCGCGAGGGCGGGTTTTTTTATCTTTTGGGGGGACAGCTTCCAAATTTTCCCGTAACTAATACAAACGTCTTAATGAATTTGACATATGCGTTTTATTTTAGTGGGAGACCAAGAATGAGTTGTTTGCCGAATACCAATCGAGGAGTTGGAGAGAGGCTGGATAGGCTGGTGTTTGGGGAAGCTACCCCGGCTTTCCTGCCCCAAGCATCTTCAACCATCGAATAGATGCGATGTAGTATTGTTATATATTATGGGACAGTTGTCCTATCCTATGAGACGAATGTAAATGACGCCCCACCCACCATTTACGTTGACCTTCAGTCCTTTTTGTGCTATAAGATGCAATACCCGCAAAAGGTATAACCAAACAAAACGACAGGAGTTATTCGCTATGGATATGGTAAAAAAATTAGAGCTGTACCGTTTGGAGAATAGAATTACTCAGCAAGACTTGGCAAAAGAGCTGGGTGTAGCTTTCTCGACGGTTAGTCGGTGGTTTAATGGCAAGACAACGCCGAGCAAGATACAGCAGTATCATGTAGAAAAGTATTTAAAAAAGCACGCACGTAAATCCTAAAAATATTCATGAACAAGTTCGCAACCGCAAGGCCAAAGCGTTTGTGATAAAAACCGGAGTAATAAATGTCTGAACAGCAAAATATAGAATACAAAACAAGCTGGCACGATGATTATTTAAAGTTGGTCTGTGGGTTTGCTAATGCCAACGGCGGCACTCTTTATATCGGCAGAGATGACACAGGAAAGGTGGCAGGTATTGCCGATTATAAAAAACTGATGGAGGATTTGCCGAACAAGATTCACGATTTGCTTGGTGTTATGGCCGAGGTTAGGTTAGAGAAAAAGAAAGGGCTCTATTTTATTGCCATTGCTGTCCCGCCTTATTCTGTCCCCATTTCATTTCGCGGCCGGTATTATTATCGCAGTGGAAGTATAAGGAAAGAGTTAACAGGCAATTCGCTCAATGAGTTTTTACTTAAAAAATCGGGGAAAACATGGGATGACGTTTTAGAGCCGGGAGCAAAGATAGCGGATATTGATAAAAAGAGCGTTGATCAGTTTTTGAAGTCGGCGAAGAAAGCGGGGCGGTTTCCGGGTAATGAGAAATTGTCTTTAAAAGAATTGCTGGATAAATTGCGTCTTTTGGATAAAGGGAAACTCAGGCGGGCCGCGATTATTTTGTTTGGGAAAGATCCCGGAAAGTTTTATCAGGGCCTCACCGTACGGATGGGGCGTTTTGGCGAATCGGAAGCGGATTTAAGATTTGAAGAATCGGTGGAAGGCAATTTGATTTATTGTTTGCAGGAAGTGCTGGATCAGCTTAACCGAAAATTTTTGATTCGTCCGATTTCCTTTGAAGGGATCCATCGTATTGAAAAAGGAGAGTACCCTATTGCCGCATTGCGTGAAGTTTTGCTCAACGCACTGGTACATCGAAATTACGCGGGTGCGCATACTCAGATAAAAATTTTTGATGACAGGATTTGTTTCTGGAATGACGGTGCGCTGCCTGAAGATTTGACAATAGAGCTTTTGAAACAAAGGCATTCGTCAAAACCCCGTAATCCGGTTATCGCGGATGTGTGCTTCAAGGGAGGATATATTGACGCATGGGGGCGCGGCATAGAAAAAATAATTGATGCGTGTCAGGAAGCAAAACTCCCTGAACCTGAGTTTGAAGAAAATAGCGGCGGAGTTTTGGTCACTCTTTTTAAAGATCGGTATGCTAAAGACCGATTGTCGAAAATGGGTCTTAATGAAAGGCAGATCAAAGCGGTTCAGCTGATCAGAGAAAAAGAGCAGATCAGTCTTATGGATCTTCAGATGGTTTACAAGACTATAACGCGTAAGACTTTATATCGTGATTTACAAAGTCTTGTAGAAAAAGGTATTCTAAAAGCTCAAGGTGATAGAAAGGGCCGGAAATACAGTCTTTAGGATATGGGACATTTATGGGACATATGGGACATGTTTGGGACATTTATAGGACATGCAAATACTATGGACGGACCTTGGTTTTTTAAGAGGCACTAAAGGG
>CAZNDW010000016.1:14892-18025 GCA_964571895.1 uncultured Planctomycetales bacterium | reverse complement strand
AAAGGGATTGTCCGATCCTTAAAGATCTGGGTCGTCTCGTGGCCTTTTCCAGCGATGAGAACGATATCGTTGGGCCCAGCCAAAGACAAGGCCTTGCGGATGGCCTCTTCCCGATCCAAAAGCACCTCGTAACGATCCGGGGGACATCCCTGAATAATTTGGTCGATGATGGCTTGAGGATCCTCCTGCCGCGGGTTGTCGCTGGTCACGATGACCCAATCCGCCAGTTGACAAGCGACTTGTCCCATTTGGGGCCGTTTGCTTTGGTCCCGGTTCCCGCCGCACCCAAAAACGAGGATGATTTGGGGCGGCCCCGTCGTTTTGATTCGCTTTGCGAATGCAAAACGAATCAGCGGGGCCGCCCCCTCCACGCCCTTCAGGGCCTCCAAGACATTGCGCAACGCGTCTTCGGTGTGCGCATAATCCACAAACACAGGAAAATGCTGCCCGCACGCAACCGCCTCCAGGCGCCCGGGAACCGAGTCTAAGCGCTCCACCCCCTGAGCCACACAATCAAGACTGATCCCTTGAGAGAACGCCGCGGCCGCGGCGGCAAGAATATTGTAAATATTGTGCCTTCCGATGAGTTTGGTTCGCATGCCCTGCTTATGACCATCATAGGTGAGGGTAAAAGAGCTGTGAGTTAATTGCAGATCTATGCCCTCAGCACTAAAATCTGCAGACTCCTCAAGCCCGTAGGTGATCAATCGAGCGGGGGTCATCTTCTTTAATCTGCGCCCGAAGGGACAGTCGCTATTGATGACCGCCGTCGACTGCCGAGATAATCGGGTGAATAAACGCGATTTGGCTTCAAAATAATTTTCCATATCCCGGTGATAATCCAGATGATCGCCCGTCAGATTGGTAAAAATACCCGCCTCAAAATCAATCAAGTCCACCCGGCCTTGGGATAAGGCATGAGAAGAGACCTCCATCACGCAATAGTCCACTTGGGATCTTTGCAGCTCTGATAAATAAAGACAATTCTCCACCAGCCCGGGAGTTGTGTTTTTAGAAGGAAGAATCTTCGGCCCGATTCTGTAATTGACGGTCCCGATCACCCCTAAGCGACGACCCGCTTGGGCGAAGATCGATTCCAGAAGATAGGTGATGGTTGTCTTGCCGTTGGTGCCGGTGATACCGATCGTTTTGACATTGCGGGAAGGGCGCCCGTACCATCGGATTAAAATTTCTTTGAGGAATGTGCGAGGATCAGCGATGGAAAGGAAAAAGACACCGGGATGGGTGTTGGGTCGCAGCCTCCGATCGGTCACAATCACCGATGCCCCTTTCTGGAGCGCTTCTTCGATAAATTCACCGCCGTGGCGGAGTGTCCCGGAAAGCGCCACAAAAAGACTGTGCGGCACCACCTGCCGGGAATCCGATGTGATCGCACAAATTTCCCTCGTGGCAAGGTCTTCCGGCAGCTCACCGGGGTAAATTCCTTGGATGAGATCTTTGAGGGTCATCATCTCTTTTTATCTTTGAACGCGATCGAGGTGGCAAGGTATTTCAAGGCATCCTCCACGACTTCTTTGAAAACCGGCGCGGCCACCGTTCCTCCAAAATAACTGGGGTAAGGTTCATCCAAGACCACAACCACCGCCAGCCTTGGATCTTCCACCGGCGCAAATCCCAAAAAGGTCGCATAAAATTTGCTGTGGGAGTAGGTACCGCCCACCACCTTCTGGGCGGTCCCGGTTTTTCCGGCCACGGTCATCCCCGGGATCCTGGCCAGTTTTCCTGTCCCATTTTCAACCACCCCCCTCAAAATGGCTTTGAGCCTTTTTGCGGTTTGGGGGCTGATGACTTCACTGACCATAACCGGTTCGAATTCCTTAATGATTTCATCCTGATTGTCTTTGATATATTTTACCACAAAAGGCTTCATGTATAGGCCATCATTAGCCACGGCTGCTGTGGCACAAACCAACTGCAAGGCGGTCACCGTGACTTCCTGCCCCATAGGAATTGCCGCCATCGAGGTGGCCGACCACATCGAAGGCGGTTTTAAATTGCCGCCGAGTTCTCCTGGAAGATTCAACCCGGTTGAGGTGCCAAAACGAAATCGTCGGGCATATTCGTAAACCCGCCGCGGCCCCAGCCTCTTAGCGATCTTGGCGACCCCGATATTGCTAGATTGTTCGAAAACCTGGGTGAAGGTTAGGATCCCGTGAGGATGGTGATCCCGCAGGATATGGTTTCCGACTTTATATTTTCCATTCTCACAAAAGAACCGATCCTCTTCCCGGGCGAGGTCCTCTTCTAAAGCCGCGGCGGCGGTAACGATTTTGAAAACTGAGCCGGGCTCATAGACCGACACAACGCCGCGGTTGAGCCGGTCCTCCGGAGGCGCCGCGGATCCTCTCATCAAATCATAGGTGGGACGGTTGGCCAAGGCCAGAATTTCCCCGGTCTTAGGATCCATCACGATGATCGTCGCGGATTTGGCATGGTGCTTTTCACAAGCCTTCTCCAGAGCCCGTTCGGCAATATACTGGATGGTCTCATCGATCGTCAAGACAAAATTGAAACCATCCCGGGGCGGAAGGAAATTCTTCTCGATCAGAAGTTCAGACTGCCGGGCATCTCTTAAGATTTGGGAGAAACCATATTCCCCTTTAAGGTACTGGTCATACCATAATTCGAGCCCCTCCAGGCCCTGATTATCCGTGCCGGCAAACCCCAAAAGATGGGCCGCCAAAAACTGATTTGGGTAGTAACGCTTGCTTTCCTGAATAAAATCAAGGCCATTAATTTTAAAAGATTTTATTTTCTCTACCTCAGGAGTGGAGAGCTTTCGTTTGATCCAAACGAAATACTTTGGTCGATCCAAACGTTCTTTGAGAAAATCACGGCTCACATTCAGGATGCCCGCAAGACGCTCGATGGCCTCATATTTCTGTTGTTGGGTCATGGCCCGTGGTTTGGCATAGAGCGAATCTACCGGCACATTCAGCGCCAAGGGATGGAGATTCCGATCATAAATCGTCCCCCGCTTGGGTTCCAAGGCGATCGTGTGGCTGTGCTGCTTTTGTGCGAGACCGGCCAGATAGGAGAATCGAAAAATCTGAATGAGGATCAATTGGGAGGCAAAGAAGACAAGGGCAATGATCAGAGAAAGAAAGATGAG
>CAZNDW010000016.1:8498-14792 GCA_964571895.1 uncultured Planctomycetales bacterium | reverse complement strand
TTATCGTTCGATTGGTTTTGCTTCAGCCTGCGATCTTAAAGAAAAGAAGCCCCAGAGATTCTTGAAAGTATTCTCCGATTTTGAGATACCGGCAATCCTTCTTGGCTCTTTTGTTCGTGAGGGATTTTCTAATCTCACAATGTGATTAATATCCAGAAATTGCATCCTCGCATCTTGTGTGAGCAGTTTATCCCCCAGATGATTAGCCGATTTAAGATTCAAGATGTGATACGTCAATTGGCTATTATGATCATGGAGCCGGCGGATCTCTTTTTCTTTTCTTTTGCCTTCATACGCGAGATCAAAAATCTGCATCTGGAGATTGATGTAAATGAGCGACAAAAGCGTAATGCCGACGATGGTTCTTAAAAATTTGAATGGTCTCATTGGATCCTCTCTGCGACTCGAAATCGGGCGCTCCGGGAGCGGGGGTTGCTCTTCATTTCCTCTTCGCTGGGACCGAGGGGCTTTTTGAAAATGAGCTTTAACCGTCCTTTTTGGGCAAAGGAGCGGAATTTCTCTTTGACAATTCTGTCTTCCAAAGAATGAAAAGCAATGACACCGATGCGGGCTCCCATTTTAAGAAAATCTATGCTTTTGTCCAGCGCGATATCTAAGGCCTCGAGTTCTCGATTGACGGCAATACGGATCGCCTGAAATGTCCGCGTGGCGGGGTGGATCCGGTGGCTTTGATACTGAAGCGGAATCGCCCGAAGAATGGTTTCACTCAACTCTTTCGTAGACTCGATGGGGCCTTGGGCGCGGCGAAGCACCAAATAACGGGCAATGCGGTTATGCCAGCGTTCCTGTCCAAAGTTTTTTAAAAGGGAAGAAAGCTCCTGCTGAGAAAGCAGATTGATCAGATCATAGGCAGAGATATAGCTTCTCTGATCCATGCGCATGTCCAAAGGCCCCTCTCCTTTGATGCTGAATCCCCGGCTGGGGTTATCCAACTGATAGCTGGAAATCCCTAAATCAAAAAATATGCAATCGACTTCTCTAATCCTCAGAGATTCTAGAATGTGGTCTAAATTCCGGTAATCATCCTGAATCCATTGGCACTGCTTAGAAAAATTTTGCATTCTTTGTCTGGCCAAGGAGAGTGATTCACCGTCCCGATCGATGCCGATGAGGCGCCCCTCGGGGCCTATGATGTGGGCTAGGCCTAAGGCATGGCCTCCGGTCCCGACGGTCGCATCGACAACCGTATCTTTTGCCTTCGGGTTTAAATACTCGAGGACCTCCTTTTCCATAACCGGGATATGAAAGCCGGGCTGGTCCATAGTCCTCAACGTAGGTTCCATCGTTGCTTCTTCGGTTTCGGTTGCGATTTCTTGGATCATTGCGTCAAGAGATTTTCAGCGGTTTGTTCGAACGTACCGCTTAAGGAGCGGTAAAACTCTCTCCAAGTGGCTGTATCCCAAATTTCGATGCGATTGGACACGCCGATCAAGACCGTTTCTCTTTTGATGTTGGCGAAATCTTTCAGATATTGAGGGATAATGAAGCGCCCCTGTCGATCCGGCACAGCCTCCACGGCTCCAGAAAAAATCATGCGGTTGAAGCTGCGCGATTCTTGTTTGGTGAAAGACATATTTTTAAATTTCTGCTCTTGATTTTTCCACTCGTCTTCACTGAACATAAAAATGCATTGATCAAGACCCCGCGTGACAAAGAATTTCTCAATTCCGTTTTCTTTAGAAATTTCCCGAAAGCGCGCGGGCAGAATGAGTCTTCCTTTGCGGTCGATCGTATGAACGTATTCTCCATAAAACATCGCGGGCCTTTAATCTTTTGTAACCACTTTACTCCACTTTCCACCACTTTGAAACCAGATGCCAGTATAAAAAGGGCACCCTTCTTTGTCAACAAATAAATCATCTTATTTCAGGGGATTTTGGGGGACACCAGGAATGGTATAAAATAAAAAAGGATGTCTAAACCTAGGGGATAAAAACTAACGGGGATGTTTCTTAAGGGGGGCCTTTCTTTTTTGGAAATACTCTCTTGCCCTTTTTTCGTCCCGCTCAATCTGGGCAACGAGTTCTTTGCTGGAGCTGAATTTTCGCTCATTGCGTAATTTCTTGATCAATTCTACGATCACACCCTGACCATAGATGCCTCGATGGAAATCCAAGATATGCACTTCTAAGGTGGGGTTTCTTTTGGTTTTGGGAAATGACGGTCGAAGACCGATGTTGGCTATTCCCTGATGTCTGGTTTTTCCGATGGTCACCCAAACCAAATACACGCCGTGCGGCACAAAAACCGCATGATCCGTCTGGATATTGGCCGTGGGGAAGCCCAGCCTTTTTCCTCTCGCATCTCCTTTAATCACACGGCCCCACAGAGAGGCGCAATGCCCCAGAAGCCGACGGGCCTTTAGGAGTTTGCCCCGCGCAATCAGGGCCCGGATCCGGCTGCTACTGATACGCCTTTGATCTTTTTGGATGGCCTTAATGATGCGGACCCGAAAACCATGCCTCTTCGCGAATGCTTTCAAAAGGCCAAGATCACCCTGACGATTTTGTCCAAACCGAAAATCATCGCCTAAAATAATTTCCTGAGGCTGGATATTCTGGACAATATATTCTTGGATGAATCTTTGAGCCGATAATCGAGAAAATGTTTTGGTGAAGGGAATCACAACGCACGCCTGAACACCCAACTCTTCGATCAATTCTAAACGTTGCGGCAAAGACGTGAGAAGTGGGCACCGCATCTGAGGATACAAAACGTGTATGGGATGGGGCCAAAAGGTCATCACCACACTTGTTCCCCGCAGGGCCCGGGCCCGGCGCACCAGCTGTTCAATCAAAATCCTATGCCCTCGGTGGATCCCGTCAAAGACACCGATCGTTAAAAAAGATTTTTTAAACTTGAGCCGTTTTCTTCCAAGAGCGAATATGATTTTCATTGAGATCCTCTAAGGAAACCGCCTCTTCAATGCCAAAAGGCCCTACCCGTGTTCGTTCAATCTGAAAAATACACGCCCCGCATCCCAAAAGACGCCCCACATCCTCGGCCAATTGCCGGACATACGTTCCCTTGGAGCATTCCAAAAAGAATTTCACATGCGGGGATGAGAACTCGATCAGTTTTAAGGAATTAATTCTGACCGGACGCGGCTGTCGTTCAATGTGAAGCCCCCGGCGGGCCAATTTGTACAACCGTTCTCCCTTGAATTTGATCGCCGAGACCATGGGAGGAATCTGCTGAATTTCGCCGGTAAATTGCCGGAAGGCCTCCTGAATCTGATCCGAGGTCACGGCCTCACAGGGAAGCCTTTGGACCACCTTTCCCTGGATATCGGCCGTTGAGGTCGCCAGTCCCAAAAGAAGGGTCGCCTGATACGCTTTATCGAAATCCACGAACTCGTTAAACAATTTGGTGGATTTTCCCAAGAGGATGACCAAGACCCCCGTTGCCAAAGGATCCAAAGTGCCCGCATGACCCACTCGATGCATTTTAAATTTTCTTCGGATGAACCGCACCACGTCGTGAGAGGTCATCCCCAGCGGTTTGTTGATCACCAAGATGCCATCTTTCATAAAATCTTCTCCAATTGAGCGAGGACTTTTTTCTTGGCCTTGGACAGACCCTCTCTGATCACGCAACCGCTGGCCTTGCGGTGGCCGCCGCCTTGAAAAAAAGAGGCCAGCTCTGCCACATTCACCCGATCGCCCGGGGCCCGAAAATTCACCCGCGTTGTCTGTCGGGTTTCTTCCGTAAGAATCATAATGACCTCCACCCCTTGAATTATCCGGAGGATGTTAAAAATTTTATCACGCAGATCAAATTCAGGGGAAAATTGATCGGTGATTTTTTTAGACACACAAAGAGCCAAAACCCTCCCCCCACAGAATTTCTCAAACCGACCCGCCAGCTTGATCAAAAGCTTCCAATCCTCGAAGGACATTTCTTCATATAATCTCCGGTATAATTCACTGATCGAGAAGCCGAACCGCATCAGTTCCCCCGCCGCCTGATGCGTATAAGCCGTCGTGCTGTCGTATCGAAATGACCCCGTATCCGTCATAAGACCCAGATATAAAAGCAGAGCGATATCTTTCGTCAGCGGAAAATTGGCCTTCTTCAATAACGCAAAGAGGACCTCCGCGGTCGATGAGGCCTTGCGCTCGATAAGGTTGATATGGCCAAACAAATTATTGGTGAGGTGATGATCGATGTTAATAATGGTCTGGTCGTTTTTGATTAAAGCCTTCACTCGATCAATGCGATCCAAGTCCCCGCAATCCAAAACGACGGCCACATCATAAGCGGTGGTTCGGGCTTTTTCAAAGGTTTGGATCAAATGAAATCCCGGAAGAAAAGCGAATCTCTGGGGCGGGGCCTCAGCGTTCACCACGAATACCTTTTTGCCAAGCCTCTTCAGGTACAAGGCAACCGCAAGCTGGGAGGCCAAGGCATCGCAATCGGGGTGGATGTGCGTTGTGATGAGGAATCTCCGGTTTTGGCGAATGATTTTAAGAATCTTTGTCCCACTCACGATGGATCTCCTTTAAGGTTTCTTCGATGCGCGCGCTGTATTCCAAGGATGGATCGAGAATAAATTCAATCTCCGGGGTGTAGCGCATGCGCACCCTTTGACCGATCAGCTTTCGGACAAATCCGCGGGCACTGGAAAGCCCATCCTTGACCTTTTTGATCTGATCTTCGGTTCCCAGCACACTGTAATAGACCTTGGCATGCTGGAGGTCGCGGCTGACGACCGCTTGAGTGATCGTGACAAATGCTAAACGGGGATCTTTCAGTTCCTGAAGAACAATAGCCCCGATCTCTTCTTTCATTCTTTGATTGATCTTGTCGATCCTGCTCATGAAAGGGTTCCTCTATTGTGTTGGATCAGCTGCTCGGCTTTTTTCAATTCGTCCTCGCGGGTTTTAATCAAACCGTCCACTTTGGCATAAAGGAGAGTCTTGAGGATCTCTCCCAGGCCTTTGCCAGGAGGGATGCCCAAGGTTTTAAGAACATCTCCGTCGATTGTGAGTTTTACGAAATCATATTCTTTCAAAAACCGATCAATCCGATCCGCGACAATACTCTCTGAGGCCTTCGCTTTTAAGAAAAGGATCGTTTCATAATTCAAAGGTTTCAAGGCTGCAAAAACTTGGCTGGGCCTAAGAGCCTTGCGTTTGAGGACCTGAAGTACTCTGGGAAGCTCCCGGCAAGAGAGAATTTTGTCTTGATCGCTTCGTTTAAAATTAAACTTCTTTAAAATCTTTTTTAACTTCGAAGGGGAGACGCCCTCCACCAAGGCCATAAAATACACAAGCCAATACTGGACGGTTCTCTGATGAGAGAATATCCTAGAGAAGTCGGTCTGGATGCCTTCCAGCTTTTTCATCAATCGGAGCGTGCCGCTCATATCTTTGAGAACAATCCCCAGAAAATCCAATCCTCCCAGAGGATATAAACGCTGGATGGATTTGGCCGGGCTCTCCTCCGACAAAATCTTTTTAAATTCCTCAAAATACCGTTCGGGTTTAACATGCCGGACCAGCCCTTGGTCCAAGGCGGATTTTAAAAGTTTAAACGAATGCCTTTCAATCTGAAAGTTGAACCGCTGTTCAAACCGAACCGCCCGCAAAATTCGCGTCGGATCATCTTGAAAACTTTGATCATGAAGGATACGGATTTTCTTTTGTTTCAGATCGTCTAAGCCCTTGAAATCATCCACCAATTCCCCCAACCGATCCTTATTGATCCGAAGAGCCAGGGCGTTAATGGTGAAATCCCGTCGGAAGAGATCTTCGTGGATCGAACCCGGTTCAACCAAAGGAAGAGCGCCGCTTTGGGCATAGCGTTCTTTCCGGGCGGTGGCCAAATCCACCCGCAGGCCTTGGGGGAAAATCATGGTTGCCGTCCCGAATTGTTTAAACACAATCAAGGAGGCGTCCTGATCCTTGGCCAATCTCCGGGCGAATGCCACCGCATCGGTTTCCGCCACAATATCCAGATCCAGATTAGGTCTATTCAGGATAAGATCGCGCACAAAACCTCCAACCACAAAGACAGGAATACCCTGCTCGTCGGCCTTGCGGGCGATGGTTTTGAGAATAGAAAAAAGATTCCTGTCTAATCGGGAAAGCCAGTTTTTCATCTTCAGGATCGTGGATGATAGGTCTTATGAATCCTTTTGAGTCGTTCCCGATCCACATGCGTGTAGATCTGGGTTGTGGAGATATCCGAATGCCCCAGCATTTCCTGAACCGAACGCAAATCCGCCCCCCGTTCTAAAAGATGCGTGGCGAAGGAGTGCCGGATCGTATG
>CAZNDW010000016.1:3195-8398 GCA_964571895.1 uncultured Planctomycetales bacterium | reverse complement strand
CAGGCGCCAGCAAGACGCGGGGGTTCAATACCCTAACGGTGTGGAATGTGCTTTATTCTTTGGCCAAACTGTCCTTGATCTTGAGGAACTGATAATCCCGACGGATTTTCTTGCCAACGGATTCCAATTGCCGTCTCAGAGCGTTGACATTAATTAAAGGGAGGGGTTTCTTCATCTGTGCTCGAACACCCTCCAGCTCATCCAGGAGGCTTTGAAGCTTCTGTTGATGCCCAGGCAAAAGCAATTTTTTTATTTCTTCCAACTGAACCATAGCCTGACCCAGGTCATAGAGCTGTCTCTTGAGGCTCCCCTCATCATCAATGGCGGCCAAAAGATCCGTGTGCCAGGCCTGCCAGAGAGAGTAATGTTTTCTATAAAGCTCCTCGGAAGAATAAACCTTCGGTGGGTATTCCAGGGGTTCTAAAACAGGATCCGCTCCCAAAGATTGTTCCTTATCCTTCTTTTTCTGTCGGATAAACTTTTTGCGCAGAGGCTCGCAGCCTCCCGCTACCAAGCCAATCAACAAGAATATAATAACCGCTATCCTCAACAAAAATATTTTTTGATCTTCTCCTTTGTGATTCACCCGATCATCTCCTCAAATTGTTCTTGGTCTAAAATTTTAATCTTTAACTCTAAGGCCTTCTTGTATTTTGATCCGGGATTGTCCCCGGCAACGACAAAATCGATTTTCGGACTGACGCTGTCCAGGACATCAGCTCCCAATCTCTTAACGAGCTGACTCGCCTCTGGCCGCGCGAGACCTTTCAGCTCACCGGTGAAGACAAATTTTTTGCCGCTCAATTTCCCTGGGGTTGAGGTCTTCGGTTCCATCATGTTCACACCGGCTTTTTTGAATTTCTCGATCAGCTTTTGCGTGGAACCCTGGCTAAAAAACGTTTCAACGGATTGCGCCATAACGTCCCCGATCTCATAAATCTTTTTAAAATCCTCGAAGTTGGCTTTCATGATTTGATCAAGGCTCATAAACTTCTGGGCCAGAAGGGATGAGGCCTTCTCTCCAATATTGATGATCCCTAAGGCGTATAAAAAACGGGATAAGGGTCTTTTTTTACTTTCCCGGATCGCTGAAAGAAGATTGTCCGCTTTTTTGTCAGCGAAGAGCTCCAAATGCAGCAAATCTTCTTTTTTAAGAGAATAAATATCCGCCAAATCTTTGATGAGCTTTTTTGTCAGCAGCTGATTGACCGCCGCCTCACCGAGGCCTTCGATATCCATGGCAGTGCGCGAGGCAAAATGAACGAGCCGTCGCTCCAGCTGCCTAGGGCACGAAGGATTGATGCAGCGGTACGCCACATCCTCTTCTTTCAATCTTGCCACCTTTCCTCCACACTCCGGGCAACGGCTGGGGACTTTAAAATCCTTTTGATCTTTACTGGCTTCCACCACTCTCACAATCTTCGGGATCACATCCCCGGCCCTCTGCAGAAGCACGCGGTCTCCTTTCTTGATGCCGAGGCGCTTGATCTCATCAAAGTTATGGAGGGTCGACCTCGAGATCGTCACCCCGGCGCATTCGACCGGCTCAAGCTCCGCCACCGGTGTCAAAACTCCGGTGCGGCCGACCTGCACGAGGATGTCTTGGACAATGGTTGTGGCCTGCTTGGCTGGGAATTTGTAGGCCACAGCCCAGCGCGGACTTTTTAAGGTCACTCCGAGCTCGCCTTGTTCCAGAAAGGAATTGACTTTGACAACGACCCCATCCACCTCGTAGGGAATCGTACTGCGCTTTGGTGCGTATTCCTTGCAAAAATGAACGACCTCGGGAAAGCTCTGGCAGATTCTTCGATGAGGATCAACGCGAAACCCGTATCGCTTGGCAGATTCCAAAAATTCAAAATGGGTTTTGTATTTGTATTTTCCTTGGGCGACTCCCAAGGAATGCACAAAGTAGCGCAACTTTCTTTGGGCGGTAATTCGCGAATCCAAAAGTTTCACAGAACCGCTGGCGGCATTGCGGGGATTGGCGAATAAAACCTCCCCCCTTTTTCCCTTTTCCTGATTGAGGGCCTCAAAATCCTTGAGTTCCATATAAACTTCGCCGCGGACATCCAGAAGAGCCGGCAACTCCTGGCCGTCGATTTTCTTTAAATATAACGGCACATCCGCAATGGTCTTTACGTTGTGGGTGATATTTTCCCCCCGCAGGCCATCCCCGCGGGTGGCGCCAACGACAAGAATTCCCTTCTCATAAGTTAACGCCGCAGAGACCCCATCGATCTTGAGCTCCACCACATATTCCGGTTTTGGGTTGGATAATCCTTTCAAGACTCTTTTATGCCATTCTTCGAGCTCGGCGAAGGAGTAGGTGTTATCCAAAGAATACATCTTCACTGTGTGCTGGATGGGAGGGGCAGGCCCCTCGGATTTCACTCCCACGCGCTGGGTGGGGGAATCCGGGGTTTTCAATTCCGGAAACTGTTTCTCAAGATGGACGAGACGCTTGAAAAGCTCATCGTACTCTTTGTCGGAGATCGTCGGCTGATCCAACTGATAGTAACGCCGGTTGTGTTCCTCGATCATTTTTGACAATCTCTCGATTTCTTTTTTAGCTGCGCTCTGATCCATAATCATCTAGAAAACAATCCGAAATTCTTTTAGATTTTCATAGCCTTCGGGATAACTGATATCTCTATCTTTAATATAGCCGCCGAATCGCTGGTTGATCTCCTCCAGAAGCTCGAGGATGGTTTCTTGAGGACCCTCCACCAGAAGTTCCACCCGCCCGTCTTTAAGATTGCGAACCCAGCCCTTGAGGTCCAGGTCATTGGCCAAATGTTCCACCGTATAACGGAAACCGACGCCTTGAACCATGCCGGAATAAAAAATGTGGGCTTGGGTCATGGTAATGAAGGTGAAGAAAGATTATCTTACCATGGAATTATTAATGGTCGGGGCGGAGAGATTTGCCCGCCCTGGCATCATCAATTTAATCGGGGAGGAGGGATTTGAACCCTCGACCTCTTGGTCCCGAACCAAGCGCGCTAGCCAAGCTGCGCTACTCCCCGCTGTCTTTCCCTTGATTTGTGAATTCCCTGCGAGGCATTAGTCTAACATTTACTGGATACCTCGTCAATCGATCGGCAGGGATTGTATTCTTTAAGGTTGTTTGGGGTTGAAAGGGCCCGTTTAAGGAAGGAATTGGGAGATTACCCTGAGAGCTCTTTGATGCCGAAACCAATTTCAGCCTCAGCGGAAAGCCTCTCCCCCACATAGGCCTGGGTCTTTAAGAAACCGGCCTTAGGGAGGAGCTTGATCGTTGTGACTTCAATTCTTAGCTGATCCCCCGGCACAACCGGGCTTAGGAATTTTGCATTCACTTTTGCGAGGTAATAAATGAGCTTCTTCCCTTGAAGATTCTTGCTGTAATAAAAATAAATGCAGCCGGCCTGAGCCATGGCCTCCAGGATGAGAACCCCGGGCATCACTTTTTCTTCCGGGAAATGGCCGACGAAAAAAGGCTCATTGATCGAGACATTCTTGATGGCAACCAGTTTCTTACCGGGTGTAAGCGCCGTCACTTTATCCAGGAGTAAAAAAGGAAAGCGGTGCGGAATGATCTCTTTAATCTGCAGGATGTTAAGCTCCATCTTCACCTCATCGTCAATCCGCCGTCCACACAGACCACCGCTCCGGTGATATAGCCGGCGTGCTCACTGAGAAGGAACTTCACACAATTGGCCACATCCCCGGATGATCCCATGCGGCCTAGAGGAATATTTTTTATGATCTGTTCTTTTTGCTCATCCGGGAATCCCGATAACATATCGGTTTCAATAAACCCGGGAGCGACGGCATTCACCCGAATCCCCCAGTTGGCCACCTCCTTGGCCAGGGCCTTGGTGAAGGCGTTGATCCCACCTTTGCTGGCCGAATAGTTGCTCTGCCCGCTCAAACCCATCAGCCCGCTGACCGAGGAGATATTGATGATATTGCCTTTCTTTTGTTTCAGAAAAGTCACAATGCTGGCACGGGTTGCGTTAAAAACCCCGGTGAGATTCGTCTCTAAAACTTCGTGCCAGTTGGGCGGGGTCATCATCATCAAGGTCTTATCCAAAATAATCCCGGCATTATTGACCAAAATATCCAAACGGCCAAAATGGTCACGGCTTCGATCCACCCACGATTTCACCTCTTCAAAATTCTTCACATCAACCGCGCTCGCCTGACACCGGCCGCCTTTATTGTTGATTTCCTCTTCCAGGGATCGGGCGGCTTGCTGACTCTTTTGATAACTGAAGGCCACCCGACATCCGGCTTGGACTAACATCAAAACAATCGCCCGGCCAATGCCGCGGGAACCTCCGGTCACAAGCGCTGCTTGATCTTTTAGAAAATTCTCTTCCATGACAATATCCGCTACCTTCCCTCCCTCCTCTAGGGGTGGCTAGACAGGGGGATGGCTTCCTTCTTCAAATCTCTTTAAAACCATGCAGGCGTTGTTTCCGCTGGGAGCAAAATTCACAATGAGAATATTGTTGAGCCGGGCGGGACGCGATTGATTGGGCACATAATCCAGATCGCAGTCCGGATCTTTCTCCTGGTAGTTGACCGTGGGAGGGATAAAATCTTGAGTGAGGGCGCCGACAAAGGCGGCAACCGCAATGGCCCCGGAGACGCTGTAACATTCCCCGACCATCGATTTGACCGCGCTCACCGGAATCTCGTACGCGCGCTTTCCGAAAATCTCTTTGATCGCCTCGGTCTCGATTTTATCGGCCGCAACCGTTGAGTTGGCATTCGCCGCGATGCAGTCGATCTCCTCGGGTTGAACTCCGGAATTCTCCAAGGCAAAGCGCATCGCCCGTTTTAAGCCCACACCCCGAGGATTGTATTTATGGATCCGAAAAGGATCGAAGCTGTAACCGAACCCCGCCACCTCCGCCAGGATGTTGGCCCCTCTTTCTTTGGCGTGCTCGTAATCCTCCATGGCCAGAAGACACGCCCCCTCCCCGAAGGTGACGCCGTTTCTTCGACGATCAAAAGGGCAGTTGACGAACGGCTCTCCCGGCTTTGAACCCGAAAGGAATTTCAAAACATAAAAGCCCATAAAGGTCTGCCAGCACATCTCCTCCACCCCGCCGGCATAGATGAGCTTGTATTTCCCATCCACAATAAAATCGTAAGCATAGCTCATGGCATCCAGACTGGCGGTAAAACCTGTGGAAATCGTGCTGTTCAG
>CAZNDW010000016.1:0-3095 GCA_964571895.1 uncultured Planctomycetales bacterium | reverse complement strand
GAAATCATCAGCCGGGTCGCCCGATCTAAAAGACGCAGCCCCTTAGGCCCCATATACACTTTGGCATCGAAGTCCGGGACCTCCCCCACCTCCTTGACCGAATACTCCGCCGGGTCAAAGACCGTCGCCGGACGGTAACCGATCCGGCCTTCTTTTAAAGACTGCCAGAACTGGTCTTTTCCTTTGCCGTTGCCGACAAGGATACCGACGCCGGTGATCACAACTCGCCTTTGCATGGAATGGAGATGGATTTGAGATTCTACGATCTATGGACAGAAGCCCTTTGAATCCTGCGCCCCCCGCTGCTGTCTTGCGACAGCAAGACGCGGGGGCCCAGGATTAAGGGCCTTATTGCCGAGAGACAAAGCCTATGCCTGGCTGCAACCAGGCATGGCTAAAGAAACGTTGCTTTGTTCCATCCAACAGTGAATTGCCGAATGGAACAAAGACAAGTCTTCCGCGGTAGGATTTCTTAAAACGGGTTCAGTATAGCCTAAAAACATTTAAAAATCAACTCCGACGAAAAGATAAATTCGCCATCATCTATAGAGGAATTTTAACCTCCATAATCACCTGGTGGCCGTGATAATCATTCTGGCCTTGGGCGATGATATTATCGTCTTCAAAATTATAATGATGATAAATCATTTGGGCCCGTGTGTCTTTATCGAAATAATAGGTGATAGCGGCCTCCGGAATATCTTGGTAAGAATCAAATGCCATGGCCTGCCAGTCGCCTTTGGAAAGGAAACGACGAAAACCACCTTCGACACTCAATTTCTTGCTAAGAAAAAATTTGGTATTGACAAAAAAATTATACACATCTTTATCGATATCGCTGCCGATGGGGGCCTCCTGAAAAAACTTGGCATGCTCAATATAAGCATTGACCAGAAAGCGCCCACTGGCCTTCCAATCAGCACCGATCCTCTGAATATCGATGGTTCCCTTATCGGCGGAAGCATTCGAAGGGAAAAAGGAATCCCCAAAGATCGTATCCGCGTTGCTTGTGGCCGTCTCAAGCTGTTGATAATGGCCGACAATCCCTTTTAATTTCACCGTCTCGGTCAAGAGAAAAGTCATCTGGGCATTAACCCCTTGCGTGTTGCCGGGGTAATGCTCGGTTTTATGATAGGCCATAAGATCATAATTTTCCTCAACGCGCTGGTATTGAAGTTTTAACTCGTGCTTAGGCGGCAACTTGATGAGCGCGCCGGCCACATAGGCGTTAGCGTTGTGGGATTCTTGAGTGTTTTCCCGCTCGTAATCGGTTCGTGCAAAGGTTATGTAGGGAGTGAGCCAATCCCGCCAGGGATAAGAAGAATCCACAGCCCAAACCCATTGATTTTCCTCGATAGCGCTGGTATGGCGGATCCCAGAATTATAGACCAGGGTCCCTCCAATATTTCCCTTTCCGATATCCGCGGCCACTCGTCCGCCGTAGGCGCTGCGTTCGATGTCCGAAATCGGCGTGGGCTTGGTGGCCCCTGAAAATAATTCGAGATGCACGCTTCGATGGTCGCCATACGCATAGTTGCCTATAAAGTCAAACCCTCTTAAGGGATGACGGCCCTCCTCGATTTTCCGGTCCTCCTTTTCAAAGAAACTCGCGTTGGTGATGGGGGCCCGATAGAGGAGGCTTCCCAGCTTCACCTGATTCATCTCCTTGCGGGTAAATTCCGGCAGATCCCGAGGGGTCAAAGTGCCTCCCACGAGCTTATATTGAAAATCGTCTTTGCTCCCTTCGATAAAGGCATTGTATAAATCCGCCTGAAAACGAGCAGGATGAATCGTGCCGGAATCATTCCTGGGAAAATCATCCCACGGGAGCTCCTCCCCGAAGACCCGGCCAACGGTTTTATCTCCCTCTAAGGTATACAACTCAACCAGGAAGCCGGTTTTGGTCCCCTCGGCAAAACTCTTGGCAAGCCCGACATGCGTATTGTTGGTAAACGCTGTCCCATCCACCAAAGGGTAATTGGAATTGGTGGTCACCCCCGAACCATTGAACTTGGATTGCTTGCCCCCTAAATTAAACTCGAAAATTGACATATCGTAGGTATTGGCCAGATTCGGGACATCCATCCCTGATCCCGAGAAGGAATTGTAAGCACTAATGGTGTGAGTTTTTCCGATGATCTCCAGGGAGGAGGTCTTTTCCTCTTGGGCCCAGCCTAATCCTGAGATCAGAAATAACGCTGTCCAAATCCCAACGCCGGTCCGAACCATTTTAGTCCTCCTTTTGAAGCGCGCTCTTGTCAGCCGCCTTTCAAGGCATGGGCAATCCCGTTAAAAACCGGCGGCCATAAAAGGGTGGTGGCCAAAGCTATGCTCAATAGAAATACCATTAAGACCGTTTGATGATTGAGTTCCTTCCCTCGCCAGAGGCGATGAAAAATGACCCACGTCGCTAACCACGCCAATAAGGCGAACGTTTCTTTCCCAGAATAAGGCCCGATGCCCTGCGCTCCCGGCATCCACAGCTTTCCCAGCGCATGAACGCTGTTTTTAAAGGTCTCGGAAATATCTGTTCCCAGATTCACCAAGGCCAGAGTCAAAAGCCCAATGGCACAGGACAAAAGCGCTGCCTGGGCGGCGCCGTTTCGTTCCAGATTGGTTTTTATGCTCATAAGGCCTCCTTTTAAAACATTGATAAATTAAACCGATTTTAATTTTGTAATCGCTGCGCCTAACCCAAAAGCAACGACGAAATAAAAGAAACTCAAGACCAGCGTTAAGGCTACCGTAGCCCGCAGAACGCGATTAGGGATCAGCTTCGCTCCGTAGAAGCAAATGATGTATGCCGCCACAACGGTCAAAGGCAAGGTGAAAAGGGCCATGAATTCTTTAAATTCAAAAAAGATCTTGTGGATCTCCGGAGCCGTTTCCAGGAAATGGCTCCGGGGGCCGCCCTGCATCCGGTAAGGAATATAAACCCAATTGCCGAAAATGATGGTCAGAAAGCACGCCGCCGCATTCACAACACTCCCAATCTCCAGCTCCGCAATATCCACAGCGGATCCTCGCCACAACCGCAGGGCTTGATAGAGGCCAATCGTGCTCGTAATCATAAAGATCATGGCAAAGAGACCGTG
>CAZNDW010000015.1:0-18466 GCA_964571895.1 uncultured Planctomycetales bacterium | reverse complement strand
GTGCCGAAATACACGCCGCACGGATCGAGCGAGTCGACGGCCATCGCATCGCGCAGCACGTTGACGTAGCAGTCGCGCTGCGGCAGACCCTTCGTGAGCGCCTCCCACTCGTTTCCACCCGTGCGGCTACGGTAGACGCGAAGCTTCCCCTCGGGCAGATAATGCTCGGAATCACTCTTAATCGGGACAACGTAGATGGTGTCCGGCTCGTGCGCGTGAACTTCGATCGGGTATCCGAAGTCGGTCGGCAGGTTCCCGCTGACCTCTTTCCACGACTCGCCGTCGTCGCTACGCATGACATCCCAGTGCAACTGCATGAACAGCACACCCGGGCGCGAGGGGTGCATCGCGATCGAGTGAACGCAGTAGCCGACCTCGGCATTAGGGTCGGGGAGGTACTGGGACTTCAATCCGCGGTTGATGGGCCGCCACGTCTTGCCGGCGTCATCGCTGCGGAACACACCCGCGGCCGAGATGGCGACGAAGATTCGTCCGGGGACATTCGGATCCAGAAGGATTGAGTGCAGACACATCCCACCGGCGCCCGGAGCCCATTGGGGCCCGGAGCCGTGGCCCCGCAGTCCGGGGAGTTCCTGCCATGTCTTTCCGCCGTCGGTTGAGCGAAACAAAGCAGCGTCTTCCACCCCCGCATAAACCGTGTCCGGATCCGTCAGCGACGGTTCCAGGTGCCAGACTCGCTTAAACTCCCAGGGGTGCTGCGTACCGTCGTACCAGAGGTGAGTGCCCGGAACACCGTCGTACACGAATTTGTTATCCACGGGTGCCCATGTCTTGCCGCCGTCATTGGAACGTTGGATCACCTGCCCAAACCAGCCGCTCGTCTGGGACGCATACAGCCGGTCGCAATCGACGGGCGAACCCTTCAGATGATAAATCTCCCACCCTCCGAAGTGGGGACCATCAACATCCCACCGCTGGCGTCTGCCGTCTGATGTCAGAATGAACGCTCCCTTTCGCGTGCCCACGAGAACCCGTACTTTGCTCATCCCTTCTCCTTTCCGAATTTCTAGAGATACTCACTGACGTGCATCTCGTCCACTTGTGCGATCGTCCCGGGAGTTATGCTTTGCAAAGCTAACATGAACGTTCGTCTTTTCATTTATTTCCCCCGGAAAGGATGGGACGCCCCGCAAGCCTATTTTCAATTGCGGCTAAAACATCCTCAACTTCAATGGCCTCCATGCATTGGCCGCAAAGGGATTTTCCTATTCTCTGGCAAGGGATATTACCCGGATAACACGGCATGCAAGGCAATTTTGCTTTTGAGACAACCATATTATGACGATGAAAATAAGGATAAAGAAAATCTTTTGAAGTGGCCCCGTAGAGACCGATGGTCTCAACCTTCATACAGCTGGCCAAGTGCAGAAGGCCGGAGTCAGGCCCGATAAAAAAATCACACCGTTTGATGAGAGCCAAAGCCTCAACCAAGCTGGTCTTATCAATGGTCGAGGCGATCGTGGGCGAAAGATTCTCTACGGTCCTATGGCTAAAAGCATCCCCGGCGCTTTTACCAAACGCAATGACCTTAAAACCGTATTTAAGCTTAAGGATTTCGGCAAGGCCGTTCCATTTTTCCGTCGGCCAGTTTTTTAAAGACCACGCCGCCAGAGGGGAAATACCGATGATTTTATCCTGCGGGCTGATCTTGTTTTCCTCTAAAAATTTATCGAAGAAAGGAGCGGAGGTCTTTTGCGCATTCAGCTCAAAGACGGGCTGCGGATTGTCCATATGATGGAATCGTAGAAAATCAAGATAGATATCGACCACGTGTCTTTTTTTGTCGGAGACCTTGCCCCCACCCAAATATTGGCTGAGGCTCCAAACATTTGGGATTCCTAAGAACTGATGCATTAATGTGCTCTTTAAAACGATTGCGAGGTCGAATTGCTCCTTTATTAAGGAAACCATAAACGGGATGCGGCCGAATATTTTTTTACCCGTGGCTTTCCGATCAAAGATAATGATTCGGTCTAGGCCGTCCCAGCTTGCGACAATATTCTGGGCCCGAGGCGAGGTGAGAAAAGAAATCTTGGCGTGTGGAAAGTTTATTCTTAAAGGCTTCACCACGACCAGGTCATAACAAACATCGCCGATATTGGAGTGGCCAATAATGAGGATCTTTCTAAACCCCGAAAATTTTTTCTTTGTGATGAAAGGGATCATAATGAATTCCAATCCTCATCCATACCGCAGCGCCACGAAGAAGCGAAGGTAACCTGTTCCTTCTTGTCTTTTTAAAACGATTTATATTAACGCACAAGAGAGGGTTCTTCAACTAAAAAGGGGGATGGAGGAGGCGCTCCCCCAGACCTTCAAGGATTCAGCCGGAAGGGATTGAACTGGCTATCGACAAAAATCATCCAGCCGGTGGAGGCCAGACTCAAGACCTCGGGGTCGTGCGAGTTTCACAGCTTAGCTACCATCTTATTCTTGTGCTAAAAGTTTCTGATAAAGGAGGTTCGCGCATCTTACGAACGCTGTTGTGGATGAATTATTTAAAGATATTACCTCTTCACCAAAAACTTCTTTAAGGCGATTGCGAAGCTCTGTTTTTTCTTCTGGAGTGACCGCCAAAACTTCTCGACCGCCTGACTTGTTGTCTTCTAAAAGGTAACAGTGGGAGAGAATAAGCATATTGTTAAGAATGCGATCATTCTCAACTTTAGCCAAATCCCTCTGGCACTGGTTAAGATTAATCGTGCTGTTTCGCGGGTTCATCCAAACGTCCTGGATTTTCGCGTAAACTTGCTCGGCCTCTGAAGCGATATCACTGAGTAGTTTGTAGCGAAAAGACAATCTTTCGGCGACCTCTTTAATGACGGCTTCATCGGAACCGGTATGTTTGGACATTAGCTTGCTTGCCACGAGCATATGATTTACACCTTGAGCGTAACAATGACGGCATGAACTGATCTTTTCAAGGCTGTCCAGCCGAGGAGGTTTGCCTAGATCGAGATTTGACAAGCATGTGGTTAGCTGCACCGCCTCTCCTAGGCCTTCAACATAGTCTTTCAAAAACTGATAGTCCGAGTCGAGGATTGGCTGGGCCATGGAGATGGCACACCAGAAGGTCATCCATACTCCCACTAAGAATCTTGGTTTCATGTTCATTTTCCGGATTTCGGAACGTGCGGATTTAACGGATATCAGATTTAAATCGGCTTAATCCCTCTCCTCCACACCGTCTGTTGGGGGGTCATCTCACCTTAATGACCGGCACGGGGCGGTCATTGACATTCGCGGTGAAGCCCGCCTGAGCGCTGGCGCATTCGGCTCCGGTATTGTCATCGACCGTGAGGGTTACGGGGTAGGTCCCGCCTTGCGCATACGTGTGGGAGACTTTGGCGGCGCTGGCCCTTGCGCCGTCGCCGAAATCCCAAACATACGTTAATGCGTCGCCATCCGCATCAAAGGATCGGGAGCCGTCAAAGACCGTCTCCTCATCCACACAGCAGGCCAGATTGGATCCGGCATCGACCTTCGGGGCGGTATTGACTTTCACAAAAACGGTGGCGGAGTTGCTCGAGCACTCCGAGCCTTTATGATCGTCCACCGCGACCGAGACTTTATAAAGACCGCCTTTTTCAAAGGTATGGCTAATTTTTCCATACCCTTTGATGAGGGCGTCGTCCCCAAAGCTCCAAAAGTATTTCAAGGAATCGCCATCGGGGTCGATCGAGCTTGTGGCATCAAAAAAAACCTCTTCGCCCGCACACGCGGACTCGGTTGAGGCCGTTAAGGAGACCGTCGGGGGAGAATTCACCCTAATCACCCGCGTATCCGAGGAGGCGGGACAATTGAGACTCAAGGCATTTTCGACCGTTAACCTCGCGGTGTAAACCCCCACTTTATTATAGATGTGATCGACCTTCAGCCCCCGTTCGTTGGCTCCATCGCCAAAATCCCATTGGGAAAACAAGGCCTCGTGCTCGTCCACATAAGAGCCGGTGCCGTCGAACTCCACACGATCGCCGAGGCACACCGATTGATCTTGACCCGCGTTGGCCTGGGGGCCGCGGCTTAAGATGACCTCGATTGTATCGGTTGAAGAATTGCACTTAAGCCCCGAATCATCGAGGGCGGTCAGCTGGATTTTATACCTCCCACTTTTTTTGTAGGGGTGGATTGTCTTTTGGCCTTCTCCTTTTGTCCCGTCCCCAAAATCCCAAAAATATCGAAGAGGATCGCCGTCGGGATCTTGGGTGGTGGAGGCATCAAGGGTCACCACCAAATCCTTTTCATCCTTTAGACACTGCAAGATGAGGTTGGGACCGGCATCCGCCAGCGGCCGTTCATTCACCCGGATCATCTTTTGAACCCGATCGCTGCTGCAGGCGGTGCCGGAGTTGTCGTCCACGGTCAACGTCACCTGATAATTTCCGCCTTTTTCATAAAACTTTTGAACGGTCGGGCCTTCCTTCTTTGTTCCGTCCCCGAGGTCCCAGCGAAATTTCAATTGATTTCCGGTTTTCGTCAAGCTTTCTTTTCCGTCCAATTCCGCGGCTTCTCCCGCGCAGAGCGTATCCGGCGCGTTCATCACGGCCTTGGGAGCAATGCCCACTGAGATCACTTTGGAGGTGGTGTCGGTGCCGCAGACCAAACCCGAGGGATCCGTGACCGTCAGAATGACCTTGTAGCTTCCCGCCTCTTCATAGGCATGGGTGACAACCGGCTGATCGCTGGTTACCCCATCGCCGAAATCCCAAAAAAACTTGAGCTCTCCGTTATTGGGGTCATACGAGGAGGTGGCATCGAAGATAAATTCGTTACAAACAAACTCCCCGTTGGGGATGATCTCGGGCTCAAGAAATTGGCCCCAAGCTGAAGAAGAGATCAAGAGCATAAACAAGAATATAGCCCCCAACATTATTGGCTTTTTCATTGACGTTGGTTTTTCCACGGATGATCCTCCTTGGTAAGCCGGATTTAAAAATTCAAATTAAAGACCGCACTTTCAGACAACGGCAAGTATAACATGCCTTCTTTTGAAGGCAAATTTCATTTAGGGGCTTGTCCTGGAGAGCCGAGGAATTTTTCATGGCGTTTATCATAGCAAAGAAATCTTGGGGCTCAAATCAATTTGTTCGCATCCACAGGATGGCCAGTCTTTTTAAGCTGTCGCAAGAGTTCCAGCTGCCAGCCGCCCAATTTGCTGTAAGGGGTATACAAGACATCAAAAAAGTCTGTTGGCAATTCAAAATCCCGGCTGTCTTGATAGAGGACAAAGACCCGGTCTCGTCCCAATTTCCCAACCAGAAAACCCAAATCAAAAATAACGCTCTGGCGGGAGCGCAGTTTGGCTTCGTCCGGGCTTTGGTCTTTGGCGTAAGCAAAATCGTCTCCGGAAAGGATCACGATCGCAAAAGAGATGTCCGTTGGCGTTGACTGGGAAAATCTCTTAAAGACCGTGAGGCCTTCTTTTCGTTCTTCAATGGATAGAATGGCGTAGAGCCCTAGTTTTTCCAAGACCAGAAGAACTTCATCTTTCATCACTTCATGATGGCCATAGACAACGAGGATCGGCGGGGCGACGCGGGGGAAGGCGGCCGCCTCCGGTTGAGAGGAGATCTCTGCGGAAGGCATTCTCTCAACCGATAAGGAGCTCGGAGCGTCTTCGGCCTGGGACTTTTGGAGTCTCTCAATCACAGCTTCCAGTTGTTCAATTTTTGATTTTTCTGTTTTCTCTGGAGCTTTCACGGGGGTTGGGGCTTCTCTTGGGGCATCGTTTAAGGATTCAGTTTTCACGGAAGATTTTATTTCTTGAGGTTGGGTTAGATCTTCTTTGGTTCGATCTTCCCAAGGACGCGCTTCGTTGAGATTCACGGTCTGGGATTCATGGGAAAATTCCACCTCTAAAAGATAATCTTCCAGAGGGTTTTTGGAAGGCACCTCCAAAGGGTCTTTTTTCTTCTCTTCTAAAGGTTCCTCGGGCTTGATCTTTTCCATTTCAACAATGCCCTCTCATCACTTGACCCTCCAGCCGATCCAAATGAACCTCCACCAATTGATTCCTGAGATTGTCTTTTGAGAACACCTTCACCCGGGCGTAATTGTCGGTTAGACCTTCCCACGTGTCCTCTTCTTTTTTTTGTTCGAACAAAACATTTTGAGGGGTGCCCAGGAGTCCTTGAAGAAACCGCTGGCGTTTGCGGGAGCTGAGCTCCCGCAAGAGACGGCTGCGCTCTTGGATCTTTGCAACATCCACGCAATCGGGCAAATGGCGGCTTTGAGCAAGCTGGCGCTTCGAATAGCTAAAGACATGAAAATAA
Organism: uncultured Planctomycetales bacterium; assembly: GCA_964571895.1. Lineage (GTDB taxonomy): Bacteria > Omnitrophota > Gorgyraeia > Zapsychrales > JAHFFX01 > CAZNDW01. Next base: position 12,173 of record CAZNDW010000015.1, on the reverse strand, counting down.
CCCAGCGGCAAATCTCTTAAGACATGATAGGTGTGGCTGAAATCTTCGTCGGTTTCTCCGGGAAAACCCACAATGACGTCGGTGCCAAGACATATCCCTGGAACCATCCGATCCGCGCGTTCGATCAATTCGCAAAATTCCTTGACGCGGTAGCGGCGTTTCATGGCCTTAAGGATAGGATCGCTTCCACTTTGGAGAGGAACATGCAGATACCGGCAGAGCTTCGAGGAGGGGTTCATCCGTTCGAACAATTCTTCAGGGATGGTGGTGGGTTCAATGGAGGAAATCCGAATCCGCTGAAGGCCTGCGATCGTCTCCAGACGATCGATCACATCCAGGAGTCTTTTTTCTTGAGCATTCCCCTCAGCACCGGGATGCCGGGGACCTCGGTAAGCTCCCAGATTCACTCCGGTTAAAACCAACTCTTTGTGCCCAGCGGCAACGAGGGTCTCGGCTTCCCTCAAGAGATCCGCAAACTGCCGGCTACGGGCCCGGCCCCGGGCATAAGGGATCTCACAAAACGAACAGAAAGAATCACAGCCGTCTTGAATCTTTAAATTGGCACGGGTGTGCTCGCAATCAATCGCCGCCACCGGACTCGTAAAGCTCTCTTTGGGGATCGGCGGGGTGATGACCTCTGCCGGAGATTCCGCTGATGCCGCGGACTCTTTCAGAATGGAGACCAAATCCATCTTCCGGGCATTCCCAACGATCCATGCGACATGGGGGAGCTTAGCCAATTTCTCTTTTTGGATCTGCGCCTGACAGCCGATCAACGCAATACGGCTGTGCGGATTGACCCGTAAAGCCTTATGGACCAGCCGCCGCGTGTCGGCATCCCCCTCTTCGGTCACCGTACAGGTGTTGATCACAACCAGATCGGCAGGCTTCTCAAAGTCCACAACCTGCCAGCCGTCCAACTCGAAAGTCCGTCGGAGGGTGGCGGTTTCGCTTTGATTGAGGCGGCAGCCTAAGGTGTGGAAGGAGACGGAAGTTTTTTGCATCGTACCCAATCCAACGCTTGTTGTAAACCAGCCCGGGTAGCCCGAACCCGTAAATCAAAAAGCTCGCAATCGGTTGCCCCTTGGGCTTTAAACATTTTAATCAACCGAACGTTCTCCAAAAGAGACGGGGCTTGCCGCTTTTCCTCAAAGGGAACGGAAAATCCCAGATATCCTTCCGGATCGAATTCCATTTCCTGACGCAAGTACGTACCGCCCTCTTGTCGGACCGAGCACAGGATCTTGACGGCGCGTTTTAAACCAAAGGCCAGAGTCCCTTCGATGCCGTTACGCACCATGATCGCAGCGGGAAATCCCGCGCGCTCCGCTGTCGTGATCATCTTCTCGGCATAGGGAGGGTGAAACGCAGACGTTATGATGATATCGGCTTTAACGGGGTTTAAAAATTTTTCCAAAGTCGATAAGAACGGCCGTTTGATCGTCTGCCGTCGGATTTGAACCCAGCGGTCAACGGCCCGAGAAAGATCCCCTTGATCAATGTACCACCCGAAAGGAGGCCCCTCCCCGCAAAGATCTCGATTCTTCCGAAGAAACCGCGCGGGAAGCGCCTTGGCCAAATCCAGCAAATTGTTGCCCTCTTTGGGGCCGCTATTTCGTCCCACCAGACTCACCACGCGATAATCGTCCTGCCCCAGAGAGTCGGCCAGAAGAGGCGTGACCATATACGATTGGTCCACCCCGTCAAAAGGCTCGGCCAACTGCACGATGGGTGGCCCCTCCGGAACGCCTTCTCGGAAGGGCTCTTCAATGGTCGCTTCCATGCTCGCCAGAAGCCCCTCGTATTCATCGGCGGTTTCGTAGCGGACGCGCAAAGCGCTGGCGACCAATCCCCGGGCGCCGTCTCCGGCTTCATCCCCGAAAGCCAAGCTGCGGGGGTATTCGGCGAAGTAGAATAAAAAATCCCCAAGCCGCCGGGCCGTTGGAATATCCAGGGTTTGCCCCTGGAGGATTCGCCCGCAGATCTCTTGGACGAAAGCCGGACTATCGGGGCTTAGAAGCTCGGCGAGCCTTTGAGGATTCTTGAAGGCCCCAGGCGCGAGGGCTTCTTCCAAAGCCTTCTCTTCTTCGCTTACCCCTTTTAAAACCAAAGCGGCAAAAAAGGCTCCCTTCGCTGCTGCCGAGACCTTGTCTCCTTTAAGATCGCGGATAATCTCTTCGATGAGATCAGGGGGCAAAGATTTGCTTCCTTTCTTTCCGATTCCAACGGTCTTAATGCCGCGGCGAATAGGGGATTCCATGATGCCTCAGTATAATAACTCCTCTTTTAAAAATCAACCTCTTTGCATAAAGCGGAAAATTGGTTATAATTGTGGCCTATGAAAATCGGATCTCTCAGTCTTGATCATCCTCTAGCTCTCGCACCGATGGAAGATGTGAGCGACGCCCCTTTTCGCTTGATCTGCAAACGCCTTCAGGCCGATCTCCTTTATACGGAATTCACCAGCAGCGAAGGCTTGATCCGGGGAATCCACGCCGCCTTAAAAAAGATTGCCATAACCGAGGAGGAACGGCCGATCGCGATCCAGCTTTTCGGCGGCGTAGAAGCTTCTATGGAAAAGGCGGTCGAGATCGCTGAACAATTCCGTCCTGATTTGATCGACATCAATTGCGGATGCTGGGTCAAAAATCATGTGGCCCGCGGGGAAGGCGCGGCCCTCTTAAAAGATCTGGCGCACTTCGAGGCGATCGTCAAGTCCACGGTCCGGGCCACGCGGCTTCCGGTGACCGTAAAAACCCGTCTGGGATGGGACGACAAAACGATCGTCATTCTGGATGTGGCCAGAATGCTGGAGCAATGCGGCGCCGCGGCCTTGACCGTGCACTGCCGGACGCGCGCCCAAGGCCATCAGGGTTCAGCCGACTGGCAATGGTTGGAAAAGATCAAAAAGGTCATCTCCATTCCGCTTATTGGCAATGGCGATGTGAAGACCCCGCAGGATGTCCAACGGATGTTGGAAACCGGCTGCGATGGGGTGATGATCGGCCGAGCCGCCTTGAACAATCCGTGGATCTTCCAGCAAAGCAAACAATATCTCAAAACCGGTGAGCTTCTCCCCGAAGCCGGAGCTCGAGAAAAAATCGAACTGTGCGTGGAGCATCTAAAATTATCCGTTCAGTCTAAAGGATTGTGGGAGGGCATTGTGGGATTTCGTAAACATTTGATCGGATATCTCAAGGGTTTGCCGAATGTCGCGTCCTTGCGCTGCGAGCTCATGCAGTTAGAGGATCTCGGGCAAATCATCGATCGCTTGGATCGATTTCTCGATAAGATTTCGTGCGGGGCAGCTTTATGAAAAAATACGACGTGATCGTCATCGGCTCCGGGGGCGGGGCCAAGATTGTGAGTCCTGCCAGCCGACTGGGCCTCAAGGTGGCGGTCCTGGAAAAAGAAGCTCTGGGGGGAACGTGCTTAAACCGCGGATGCATCCCCTCCAAAATGCTCATCCATCCGGCGGATGTGGCCACCACCATCCGCGAGGCCGAAAAATTTGATATCCATAGGAATCGGGATTTTTCCATTGATTTTGCCAGCCTCATCACGCGGATCTCCCATACCGTAGATGGCGATTCCAATAAAATTGCCTTGGCCTACCAGAAAAATCCCCATATTGATTTCTACCACAGCGAAGGGCGGTTTGTCGCTAATAAAACCATTGAAGTCGATGGAACCCAAATCACGGCGGACAAAATTTTCCTCGCCGTGGGCGCCCGCCCCCGGATTCCCCCGATCCCGGGCCTTGCCGGAACTCCTTTTATGACCTCGACCGAGGCCCTACGGAATACGAAGCTCCCTCAAAAAATGGTTGTGGTGGGAGGAGGATTGATCGCGGTGGAATTGGGTCATGCGTACGGCGCGCTGGGGACTGAGATCCATTTCCTGGTGCGGCACCGGCTGCTTTCTCGTGAGGATGCTCAGGTGGCCGAGGAGTTCTCTCGCGTCTTTTCCCAGCGTCACCGCGTGCATTTGGGTGCTGTGCCCCTCGAAGTGGAATTTTCCCATGGCCGCTTTACGATCACCTATCAAAATACAGAAGGCCAAAGAAATAAAATCACCGCGGATAGTTTACTCATAGCCGTGGGTGTTACGGCGAACACAGATCAATTAGGATTAGAAACAACCGGCATCAAACTCGATGCCCAAGGCTTTATTCCCGTTGATGATTATCTGCAGACAACCGTGGAGGGTGTTTATGCCTTCGGGGATTGCATCGGCCGGCATTTATATCGTCACAGCGCGAACTTCGAGGGCGAATATCTGATGCGCACCCTTTTTATCGAGAAATCCCGCCAGCCTATTCGGTATCCACCGATGCCGCACGCGGTCTTCACCCATCCGCAGGTGGCGAGTGTGGGCAAGACCGAGGAAGAATTAAAAAAAGAAGGAATGGACTATGTGGTCGGCTTAAACCCCTACGCCAAGAGCGCCATGGGCATGGCGCGGCTCTCGGATCACGGATTTGTGAAAATTTTGATCGAGCGAAAAACCCGGAAGATCCTCGGTAGCCACATCGTGGGAGACGAGGCCTCGGATATGATCCACATGCTGATTGCGCTGATGACCAAAGAAGGAACGCTCGATGATCTTTTAAACATGATTTACATACACCCAGCGCTGCCGGAGATTGTGCGCAATGCGGCGCGTCAGGCGCAGGCGGAATTTGAGAAAGACAAGGTATAGGGGAATAGGGCCCCATTTGACAAACCATCGGCCTTCGGTATAATAAACCCATGCGCAATTCCGACATCGCCATCTCGATTAAACATCTGACCAAGTTCTATCACAAGTTCCAGGCCCTGGACAATGTCTCCTTTGAGGTCAGGCGCGGGGACTTCTTTGCCTTCTTAGGCCCTAACGGCGCCGGGAAAACCACAACCATCAACGTCACGACCGGGCTCTCCAATTATCAATCCGGCCAAGTGCAGGTTTTTGGGTACGATACCACAACCGAATATCTTCAGAGCCGGCGCTTGATCGGGTTGTGCGCCCAGGAATTCAATTTTGATCCGTTCTTGCCCATTCATCAGCTCTTGGTGTATCAGGCAGGATATTTTGGCGTGCTCCCCGGTGAAGCCTCCCGACGGGCGGATGCGCTTTTGGAACGGTTTCAACTGAGCGAAAAACGGAACGCCAAACACCGGGCGCTCTCCAGCGGCATGAAGAAACGACTTCTGCTCTGCCGCGCCCTCATCCATGATCCGGAAATCCTGATTCTGGATGAACCGACCGCCGGCTGTGATCTGGAGTTGAAATTCCTGATCTGGAACTATCTCACCCAACTCAATAAGGAAGGCAAAACGATCTTTTTGACGACGCACAACATGGAAGAAGCCGAAAAACTCTGCCGCACCATCGGCATCATCAATCACGGCCGCCTGGTCAAGATCGGCGAAAAAAAAGAAGTTCTCCAGGATAAATCTCTGGAGGCGGTCTTTTTGGAATTGACAGGGACAGAATGACCAACATGATCATTACAAATCCGGTGGGTGTGCTCTCCTTATCCAAAAGGGAGATCGTCCGGTTTCTTTCGGTGGCCAGCCAAACGATCTTCCCTCCCCTTGTCTCGTCGGTGCTTTTTATGTACATCTTCGGCGTGGCCGTGGGAAGCCGGATCAATTTCGCCCAGAGCGGCTTAAGCTATCTGACGTTCATCATCCCGGGTTTGATGACGTGGCATCTGATCTCCAGCTCTTACGAGAATACCAGCTCGTCTTTGTTTATCGCCCGCTGGCACAATCATATTCAGGAGGTGCTTCTGTCTCCTTTGTCCTATTTTGAGATGGTTCTGGGGCTCTTGGCGGGTGGCGTCACCAGAGGCTTCTTGGTCGCCTTTGGAGTTTTTATGAGCTCGGTCTTTTTTACACCGACGGTCATTCAGCATCCCTTTCTTCTTTTGTATTTTATCATCACCATTGCCGTGATCTTTTCCTGCGCGGGGATGATCGGCGCGCTGTGGGCCGAAGATTTCGGGATGCTCAATTTGTGGAACATTTATGTGATCATGCCGATGGTGCTTTTGGGCGGGGTCTTTCATCCGGCAAGGATGCTTCCTGATTCCTTGCAGCTGGTGACGAAATTTAATCCCATGCATTATCTGGTCAACGGCGTTCGCTTCAGCGTCACCGGCGTCTCGGATATGCCGGTCGCCTTGAGCGCCATCTTTTCCCTTCTCTTGGCCGTCGCGGTCTTCTTCTGGACGGTCCATTTGTTTAAGATCGGTTATAAACTGCGGACGTAGTCAACCCTTTTACCTTTCCTTCTTCTCTCCTGCGCAACCGAAATCTCGCTCGACATTTCAAATAATTTTGGCATAATATATTTTTGAGAAAGGATCGAACAATGACTACAGAATCTGTTCTTCAGAAAGGACTTATTCATTCCATTCTGCTGGAGGCGATCAAAAGTCGTCGGCAAAAGATTCATGAATGGCTCAAGGCGGCTGAAGCCTCCCAGGAGCTTCCTTTATATTCTTCCGTCGATATCCGCGATGCGGGTTTTAAGATGGCGGTTGTGGATACCAACTTGTTTCCAGCCGGCTTCAACAATCTGTGCGAACACGGGATTGAAGATTCGATTAAATTTATCCGCCAAGCGATCTTAAAAAGAGCCCCCCGCGGCAAAAATATCCTGATTCTCGCCGAAGAGCACACCCGCAACACCTGGTATCTGGAAAATATCCGGGTCCTTCAAAATATCATTGCCCAGGCTGGATTTGAGGCCAAAATCGCCACCTTCCTCAACGTTCAGCCGGCCTTCTGCGAGGACGCAAATTTTGTGGAGCTCGAGACCGCCGCCCAAAAATCCGTCCGGATTTACTGCTTCAAAAAAATCCTGAGCGCCATCAAGACCAACACCCAAAGCTTTGATCTCATTATTTTAAATAACGACCTCACGACGGGGATCCCCGATGCCTTAAGAGAGGCCGACATCCCCATTTATCCGTCGATCCAGGCGGGATGGCACTCGCGGTTAAAATCGCACCACTTTAAATTCACCGCGGAAATCATCCAGGAATTCAGCCGGATCATCGAGATCGATCCCTGGCTTTTGTCGACGTTGTATGAGGTCGCGGACCCCATCAATATCAACGAGCCCTCCGACCAACACAAGCTAACCGACATCGCCTCGGATTTGTTTCAGAGAATCCGGGAGAAATATCAAGAACACCGCATTAAAGAGAAACCCTTTATCTTTGTGAAGGCGGATAGCGGCACCTACGGGATGGGCGTCATGGCCATTGAGGATCCGGCGGATTTCATCAATCTCAATCGGAAAGACAAAAACAAATTGTATAAGGGCAAGGGGGCTCAAGTGATTCACCGCTATCTTCTCCAGGAGGGAGTCCCCACCATTTACCATATCGATCAAGAGATCAGTGAAGTCTGTATCTATCAGATCGAAAATAATCTGGTCGGCGGTTTTTACCGCTCGCACCCCCAGAAGACCGAGCGGGACAACCTCAACACCCAGGGAATGGATTTCAAGAAGATGTGTCCTCATTTAAAAAAGTACGGGGACTGCGGCGTTCACCACGACATGAACGTTTTTGACATCTACCGCATTTTGAGCCGGATGGCGGGGATTGCCGCCCACCGGGAAATCATCCAACTGGAGCATAAAGAAAAATGAACTTTGTCTTTGTGATGGATCCTTTGTCCACGGTCGTCATGGAAAAAGACACCTCTTTTATCCTCATGCTGGGAGCCTATCGGCGGGGACATGCGGTTTATTTTGTGGGAGATGGAGGCATCCTCTTAAAAGACGGAGGGCTTCAGTTCCACGCCGTGCCGGTTGTTCCGCAACTTGACCCTCAGAAGCCTTTTATCGAAAAAAAGAAAGAGCTATTAACGCCCCAGACAATCGACTGCGTTTTTATAAGAAGCGATCCTCCCTTCGATTATCAGTATCTGGTCAATACCTGGCTTCTGGATCGGCTGCCCCGTCATATTCCGGTCATCAACAGCCCTTCCGGAATCCGCACGGTCAATGAAAAGATCTGGGCAACCCGGTTTCCAGAGATCACGCCCCGCACGCTCATTGGGCAGCGCCGCGAGGACCTCTTTTCGTTTTTGGCCGAAGAGAAGGATATTGTCGTCAAACCGACCGACGGCTTCGGGGGATCGTCGGTCTTTCGGGTCCGCGTCGAGGATAAAAACGCCAAGGTCATCTTAGAGACCGCAACCCATCGGTTTAGCCGTGATGTGATCCTCCAGAGGTATGTGCCGGAATCGGAAAAAGGCGATAAACGGATCCTCCTTTTGGACGGCGAGGTCTTGGGAGCGGTTTTACGGGTGCATGCGCCGGATGATCACCGGAATAATTTTTTTGCCGGTGGAAAACCTTTCCCCGCTGAGATTAATGCCGAAGATCGGGAGATTGTTTCGACCCTTAAGCCGGAATTGCAAAGGCTTGGTCTCGTCTTTGTGGGGATTGATGTCATCGGGGGGCGATTGATCGAGGTGAATGTGACCTCTCCCACTGGTCTGCAGGAGATGAACCGCTTATATCAAAAAACCTTAGAAGATCAGGTGATCGACTTCGCGGAAAAGTTGGTTGAATCAACATGCAACTGACCTTATACCATTTTGAAGGATGTCCGTACTGCCAACTCGTGCGGGATTATATGGCCCAACACACGACCGCCATTCCTTTAAAAGATATCCAGGCAAACCCCACCTATCGGGAGGAGCTGAAAAAAATCGGCGGCAAGACTCAAGTCCCGTGTCTGGTGATCGATGGCAGGGCCTTGTATGAATCAATGGATATTATTCACTGGTTGAAAAAGAACTGGACAAGATAAGCACTCGCTTACGCTCGTGCACTATAGACCCCGTCGCTTTGCCTGCCTGTCGGCAAACAGGCGAAGCAAAGCGAATCACGGGGGTCACATCGGAATTTCCTGCCTGCCCGAGCTTATCTTGTCCCCCGCGCATTGCTTTCGTAAGAAAGCAGCGGGGAATCGGAATTTCGCTTTTGAAATTCCGATGTGAAAAAATATGACACCCCAGGAAATCAAGGAAACCATCGAGGCCTCGGTCCCCCAGGCCACGGCCCACGTCTTCGATCCCCAGCACGACGGCGAACACCTGCAAGCGATCGTGGTGAGTGCGGCGTTTGAGGGGCTTCCTCTGGTCAAACAGCATCAAATGGTGTTGAAACCCCTTAAGCAGGCCTTTGCGGAATCCGTGCACGCCTTGGGACTGAAGACCATGACCCCAGCCCAATGGGAGGAATTTCGGATCAAACCCAATTAGGAAAAGAGTATAACGAATCTGGACAGTCTCAAGAAGGAGGAATGTATGGCAAACCTTAAAGAACAAATTGAAAAAGACATTAAAGAAAACAAGGTGATCATTTATATGAAAGGCACCCCCGATTCTCCGCAATGCGGATTTTCGGCCCAGGTGGTCAGCATCCTCAAATCCTACAACATCCCCTTTGAGACAAAGAATGTCCTCCCGGATCCCCACTTGCGGCAGGCCATCAAGGACTTCACGGACTGGCCCACAATCCCGCAGATCTTTATCAACGGTGAATTTATCGGCGGCTGCGACATCTTAACCGAGATGCATCAGAAAGGGGAATTGAAAAAGCTGCTGGAGGGGATTAAGTAGGGCCAAGCGACAATTACTATCGGCATAACGGAAGGTAAAACTGGATTGGGGGCAATTCCCGCCTTTCGGCGGGAATTGCCCCCAATCAACGTCGGGATGAATCAGCAATGATCTCCCTGATCGCTTTATACGGATAAATCCCCGAGGAGTGGCCGTCATTCCAGGTGATCCCCAGGGCATAGTTGCCTAAGGGAATGATCTCGGTCGGCTGAATATCGGCCTTAAGGCTTTCGAGCCTAAAAAGCCTCTGGCCGCTCAATTCATTCACACAAAGCGCGCACCGGCAGCTCAGGCGAAGATCCCGATTAGACACGGTCAGTTCTTCTTGACCCTTCCACCTTAAACGCACGCTCTGGCTGTCAAAGCTAATCTCCGGAACCTCCCGCTGGGTAATGCTGCTTTTTCCCAGCGCCCTCACCACCCGATCCACGGCATTTTGGATAAATTCATTTTGGAGGGGCTTCTCGAGCTTCCTGGTCAATTCTTTCAGGATGGGAATCTCCGCCAGGATCGGAATGCCGAATCTCTCCTCAAGATTCTCGCCCTGACTTTCTCCAAAGATAAAATGTTTTTTGTCGCATTGATCGCAAAGGAAATAAGACATATTCTCAATAATCCCCAGCATGGGCACATCCACTTTTTCAAACATGAGAATCCCGCGCGCCACGTCCACCAAAGAGAGCGTCTGGCGGGTCGTTACGATCACCGCGCCACTCAGCCTTAACGATTGGGTGATCGTCAACTGCACATCGCCCGTGCCGGGCGGCATATCAATAAAAAGATAATCGAGCTTGCCCCAGGCGGTCTGCTGCAGCAGCTGTTGAACATAACGCGAGACGATCGGCCCGCGCATGACCGCCGGCGCATCTCCCAAAAGGAATCCAAAGGACATAATTTTCAGTTGGCTTCTTTCAATCGGAATCAATTGTTTCTTTTCATTGGCATAGACGGGAATTCCTTGCAGATTGAAGAGGGTCGGAACCGATGGCCCGTGGATATCCGCATCCAGGAGCCCGACCTGAAAGCCGCGGCTGGCGAGTTCCAGGGCCAGACACGCCGCCACGGTCGATTTTCCCACACCCCCTTTGCACGAGGAGACCGCAATGATGGATTTGATCTCCTTGAGGCCGTCGGGCAAGTTCGCTTGTGGAGGCTTTTCTCGAATGGCTGAAATCATGTTCACTGCAACAGCCCCGACACCTTTAAGTTTTTTGACGGCCTCCTCGGCGGCTCTTTGAAATTCAGACTTGACCGGACAAGCGGGGGTCGTTAATTCAATGTCGAAGGAAACGCGATTCCCCTCGATTTTCAGATTCTTAACGAATCCCAAAGACACGATATCTTTATTAAAATCAGGATCGATGATTTGGGTTAAGGCTTGTAAGATTTCTTGTTGGGTGGGCATAGAATTAGGATTGGAAAATTAGATCTGCATTCTGGCGATTTCTTCTTCGCTCAGCCGGCGGGAGTGAATTCGGCAGATCCGGTTTTGATCGCGGGCGAGCCAGTAGTCGACCTCGACCGAATCTTCTTCCTTGTGGCGGGAAAACCGCTGGATGAGGCCCGCAGCGATTTTCAAGATATCCTCAGAGGGAAAATATCCTTTCAAAATCAAGGTGGGCCCGCGTTTATCCGGCAGCTCAAAAAGGTGATCGTCCGGATGGGCATAGGCCCGCAGCGACGTATTCTCCTCTTCATCCCGGCCCAGAACCGCTTTAAAATCATCGGATATCCGGAAGTGCCGTCCCCATTTGAGGGCGATCGTCTCGCGGAAATTCCGATACCCGTGTTGGAAAGTGTCCTTCATCCTTTGAGCGAAATTTTTGTCGGTCAAAAGACAGCCCCCCGCGGGCGGAAGATAATCCGTAATGCCATAATGGCTGGCCAATTCGATCTGCCGGGAGCGGGAACGGCCCGAAAGATCCAGGAGTTTGTTTCGATCCACCAATCCTTCTTGTTCCGGAATGGTGGGCTCCAGAAAATGAGCGCTTAAGGGGCGTAAAAGCCGACCCTCCAAGCTGCTTTCTTTTTCAATGATTTTCATGCTCTGGCGCATCTGGGACATGGGCCGCTGGCCGAGGACCTCTCCGGTGAAGACAAACTCCGCGCCCACGGCGCTCATGTATTTCTGGGCCCGCGAGAACATATGAACGCGGCAGTCGACACAAGGATTGAGCGCACTGCCATAGCCGTGCTTGGGATTTTTGACCACCTCGAGATAGCGTTCATCAAGCTGCAGCACCATAAAGCGGATTCCCAAACTCTCCGCGGCCTCCTGCGCCTTCGATTTATCACAGCAGCCCCACGGCATCGCAAAGTATAATCCGTGAACCTCAATCCCCAGATCCCGGATGATCCGGGCTGCCAGAGTGCTGTCTAAGCCTCCGGACAAAAGTCCCACGGCCTTAATGGATCTCGTTTGAGATGATAAGCTCCCGGCAGTCTCTGGCATCTTTTCCCCGCTTCCTTAAGGGATCAAAATTATTATAATCTTGAGACAAAAAAAAGCAAGGCCTTTCCCCCTTTCCCTTCTTCTTA
>CAZNDW010000014.1:0-20695 GCA_964571895.1 uncultured Planctomycetales bacterium | reverse complement strand
GATATCGAACGGGCCGTCATGAGGGCCATCGGTATCGTGGTTTAACGACGGACTCATAGTTCCGCTTTAACTCACTCCGCTTCCCAGCGTAACGGCCCGATCGACGCCCGCCAAGGACAATCCCTTCTCATCCTTGGCCGCCAAAAGCATGCCTTCGGATTTTTCCCCGCGGATCGTGGCCGGCTCAATATTATTAATCATCACAATTTGACGCCCGACCAACTGGTCTTTGGAATAGGCCTGGCGGATACCGGCGACGAGCTGCTTTTCTTCTTTGCCGGTGTCCACCTTGAGCACATAAAGCCGATCGGCATCGGGGTGGTCTTTGACCTCTTTGATCTGCGCCACAATGATCTCCAATTTCTTGAAATCCTCTATAGTCACCATGGATCATCTCCTTTCTTCTTTCCATTCTTTCGCAAGAGAGAACCGGATTTTTATGAATCTCATCTCGGAGGAATATTATAAACGAAAATTATATTATTGCGAATTCTGTTTTGGGGGGCTTGGTGCCTGAATTTTTCATCCCCTCCATATCTTTTAAGGAAATTATTGCGAAAATTTTCAACGACTTTATAATGACTTTATCCATGCTCAAACAGCACCAAAGCTGTGTTTTTTTTCTTCTCACCCTTTGCGCCGGAGTCGTCCTTTTGCTGCCGACGATCGATGTCCAGCCCTTCCTCTCCCAAGGAGACCACGGCCGCGACCTCTACGCCTTCGAACAAACCCTCAACGGCAAAGGAGTCTACCGGGACTTCTGGTGGGTGTACGGGCCCCTGATGCCGGTGTACTACGCCTTCTTCGATCAATGGTTGGGGACAAATATTCAAAGTATTCTTTTCGCAGAAATGCTTCTGACCTTGGCTTCCGGTCTTTTGATCTACGCCACTCTGGCGACTTTGTTTAATCCTGGGATCAGTTTGATCGGTGGTTTGTGGATGTGGGTCTTTGGGGCGGAGTTCTTTTTCACCTACAACCATACCGGAGGGATTCTGTGCCTCGTCGCAGTGGTCTTTTTCCTTTTTCTTTATTTGAAAAACCCTCGGATCCGTTATCTCTTAGGAGGGCTGGGGGGAATCTTTCTTTTATCGCTTATTAAAATAAACTTTGGATTTTCCGCGTTGGGCGCTTTCCTGGTGTCGATCGTCCTCGCCGATTGGCTGTTGAAGAATCCTTTTTCTCCTCAGAAAAAATATGTGTATCTGGTGGCTTTAGGGATGCCGATCGTCATCCTGATGATCTATGCCTTCTTAAGCCGGGGGCTGACGGTGTACGAAATCCGCCAATGCTTCCCTTATATAAAAGGGGACCAGCCTTTTGAATCGCCCATTTGGGAATCCGTCAAATTCTTCGGCCAGTTCACCTTGAACAACATGCGCGCGTCGTGGGGAAATCTCATCTTCGCTTCGATTGTCCTTTTTTCTCTTGCTCAAAGTTTGTATCTTGTCATCGGCAAAAAGCTCGAGAGCCGTTTAAGCCGCCACCTCTCGGCGGCGATGGCGATTGTTCTTATCTTTCTTGTCCTCAATGCGCACGAATTTTTGTTAAGCGGAGTCTTTTATCGATTCTTCTGGGCGAGGCCGTTTCAGATTCTGGCTATCTTTATGGTGATTGCCACCGCCTCTTACCGGTTTCCTCGCATACTCAAAGGACTTGTGTATTTGACGCTCCTGGTGGTAGTGACAAAAGAGGCGAGCGCACAACTGCGTTTTGTTGAGCAATGGAAAACACCCGCCCATTATTTGAGTCATCCGCGGGCCAAGATTTTTGTCGGCAACAGCCCGCAGTGGATCGATACGGTCAATAAAACCACCGATTATCTTTCAGCTCATTTGAAGCCGAAAGAGCCTTTCTTTGCTCTTCCCTACGAGTGCCTGTATTATTATCTGACGGGCCGAGAAAGCCCGACGCGGCAGCTCATCTTTTTTGAGCATATCAAGATTCCTGCTGAGCAAGAACGAAAGGTGATCGAGGACTTGGAAGGCAGGAAGATTGATTTTGTCCTCCTCTCCAACCGCCTGGCCTCCCCGGAGCAGGGGTTGGGAGTCTTGGGGAGAGATTACTGCCCCCTCTTGGCAAAGTATCTGGAAGATCATTTCCGAGTCGTCGCGATCTTCGGAGACTGGAAGAATCCTCCGGGCTGGGCCTGGAATCATGGAACTATGATTTTGAAAAGAAATCCCTTGTAGAGGCCGCCTATGACGATCGTGCCCGCACGCAAAGACTTTCATCCTTCTTTCAGCGAATGGTTCCCTAAGGCAGCTATTGCTGTCGGCATTGCGTGGTATCTTCTGCTGTGTCTCCTGCATTATTTGTCAGACCGGCCGCTGTGGAATGATGAAGCCTGTGTTTTCCAAAGCATCCAGGCCTTTCGCCCGCACGAATTTTTTACACAGAATCTCCTGGCGTATCAGGTTTTCCCTCGGCTTTACCTTCTCTTGATTCAAAAGATCTCTCAGCTCTTCGATTTTCATCTTTGGGCCCTCCGATTCCCCTCTTTTGTATGCATGCTGGCAGCGTTTTTTGTTTGGCTCAAAATCGCCTCCTATGAGCTCAAGAACAGAATCGAATACCTCACCTTTGTCCTGTGCTGGTCGGCGTCGGCGGTCTTGATTTATTATTCCGCCGAGTTAAAACAGTATTCCCTGGATGTCTTGGCCAGCGCGCTGTATCTGGGGTTTCTTTATCACCAAGAAAAGCTAGAGAACTCCCCCAAGGCTTCTCGATATCTTTGGGTTTTGATCCTTTTGCCGGGGCTGGTCTTGTTTTCTTATCCCGCGTATCTTTTCGCCCTTTTGCCCTTGTATAACCTTTTTCTTTCTGTTCAACACAATCGGCGCCGGTTGCGCTTTCTGATGACCTACCTGAGCTCATTCCTCGTCTTTGGCCTTCTATCTTACTCTTTTGATATACGCCTGCGGCCGATTGCAGCGGTGACGCATGGGTTTGGGGATTATTTCGTTTCGTTTAATTCGGTGGGAGAGTTCTTGAAGACCACAGGGGAAGGAACCATGAATCTTCTCTCCCGCTGGTTCGTGGAACGTCCTAAGATTCTAAAATATATCGGAGTCTTTTTTGTGATGGGAGGATTCTTAAGGATGTTTTACGGGTTCTTTCTTCATATCAAAAAGGACTGCTATCGACTCAAGTCGATCCATACGGTTGCCCTTGTTATCTTTGTAGAATTGTTTATTTTAGGGGCTTTAAAAAAGTATCCTTTTACGGTCCCCCGGACTTCGCTTTTCTTCTGTCCAGTGGTCTTATTCCTGACGGTCAAAGCGATTGCGGACTTGAAAGGCCTTAAGCCTCTTTGGGGCCGAATCCTGCAAGGGGCCTTTTTGTATTATCTGATTTTTGTCAGCCTGGGGATATCCTTCTTCGTCTTTAACAAAGCCCTGACCTACCGCCCGGAGTTGTGGTGAAAAATTAAGAGCCTCTAAGAAAGGGCAGCCGTGATGTGAAGCCAACCCATCTTGATATCAAACAAGATCGGCACATAAACCTCGCCCCTTTGCAGAAGATAAACCTCAACCGGCAACTGGCTCCTCAAGCGATACCCGGCATCTCGGCCCAAAATCTTAAGTTTTAATTTCATGAGCCTTGTTTCAATCCCATCCTTGACGAGCGAACGCCTTTCCCCAACCTTGCCCACCACCGTATAGATCTTCCGGTTGATGTTGAGCGTGGATTTAAAAAGATCCTCGTTCTCATAATCCCGAGACATGAGCCATACGATCAAACTCACCGGATCGCGGGTATCCTCCTCAATATCCTCCTTCTTGGCTTTGCGCAGCATCCAGCGTTCCCCATGATGATACTCAATGGTTTTTCCCGTTTTGCCTTTACGCATGGCATAAGGGGTGGTTTGTTCAAAAAGATACGGCAATAAATTCTCTTTATTAAAAAAAGATACCCCGTCGACGCCAATCCCATCTGAGGAAATTGCTCTTAAAAACTTAAAAGGCCTTAAGCTCAGATGAGCTTCCAGGGCCTCACGGTCCTGATAGGGACTTTCCTGAATTCCCAGCTTGAGTTCTCCTGCGGCGATATTCATGACATAAATTCCATAGGAGAATTCCCGGCAGGGGGCATCCGGAGCACATCGTTTCTGACCGACTTTGACCAAATGCTCCAGGCTTTGTCGTCTCTGGACGATCAACGTGCTCACCAAGAACAAGACAAACCCTCCGCTGACGACGAAAAAAATGGCGGCTTTCAATCTTTTGTTTAAAGAAGGCATATTGCAAGATCCCTACATACTTAAAAAATGATCCACAACCAATTTTGCCTCACTTAAGGAACGGGTCTTAAATAAAGTTTTGGGCCCTTCTTTTTCTGATAGGCAGACATACTCGTCTTGGGCTTTAAAGATTCTAAAACTTTTATAAACGGTCTCTTCCTTAACGGAGGGCATTTCTTGTGTCTGGCGGGGAGTCTGAACGTCGATCCATGCCTGGTCAATGATCTTCCTGAGCTGGTGTTTTGTTGCACTGACCAGCGGGGTTAGTTTTTTTCTCAATCGAAATTTGGCGAGATTAAAATCTCCGGCATCTTTTGGCCAGGCGAAATAAAAATCATTAAACCATATCAAATGAAACCCCCGATAATTTTCAACGATTTCTCCAACAGGCCTATAGGTATCCGAAACCAAATGCGCAGGGGCCTGCGTGATGAAATGAGCGAACCCCGTTCTAAAAGAATCCGCAGAAGGAGTGGGAAATGGATTCATTTCCAGGAGCTCCTCTTTACTGACAAAAACAAACGCCTTCTTCAAAAGCGCCTGACTCTCTAGGGTATAACGCCCCTTGTATTTCAAATAGGAAACGACGGCCAGCGCCCTGGCGTAATCCTGGGCCTCGGTTTGAATCATATTGTTGATATACTCGATCTTGGGGTCGCCGTCGTAGAAACAAGCATACTTCTGATAGATTGTATCGGCTAACGCCGAAGATACGGCCTCTTCATAAAAATGAGGGCCGCGCTTAGACGATCCCCTTACAAAATTGATAAAAAAAGGCTTGGCCTTCAGCGCTTCTTCTAACAGCGCCGCGGCCCGCGCATCATCCGCCCTTCTTAGGTTTTCCAAACCAGCCTCAAGGAACTGATAAAAGGGCTCAATCGTTTTACCGTTCTCATCCCGGACAGTCACCCCGTCCACTCGATAAACAAGACCATGACGAGGGCAGACCGCATTAACGATCATCTCCGGATTTTTGTTTGGGAAAAGCGGTGGATTCTTGAGCGAGCCATTCGGCTTAAGGACCGCGGCAAGGAAGGTTTGAACAAAAGGATCATGCCGCTGGAAGTCAAATCCCTTAAGAAAACTCTCCTTCCAATTCTGCGCATAGGGAATATCCTTCAGCCCCAAAATACATAAGGGCAGATTTGCTCTCGTTGGGTCTTTTGAAAGATCCTGTTTAATCAGGTTCGCTATTTTGATGTAATCATAACTCCAGTGATAATCGACGAGCGTTGTGCGCAGGAGTCTGATTTTGATGGAAAAGACGTTACCCGCCAGAAACAAAAGAAGAAAAAGGCAACACCCCTTCCGGCAGATTTTCTCTAACGCTTGAGGAAAATAATTGGGCAATATCTCCATCAAAAATAAAGAGAGTATCACACAAAAAGACACGGCAGGATAAATGAGGTATCGGGAGGGGATTCCATCGAGATACCGGCTAAGATAAGGGAACAGCGCTGCATAGAGGACAACAAAAATAATCAAGGACCGATTTCTTGTCCGCATATAATGCAGGAAAGACAACATCATGACCACCCCAAAGCCCATCCCCACGATCGTTAAGGGGCTTGGGTCCGGAAAGGCAATCACCTGCCATCTTTGCCACGCGGGAGCGCCCAAGGCTGAGGAAATGGGAGTTATAAAAGTGTGCAGGCACAAAAAGGCAATCTGCGGGATCAATACAATCAATAAAGAGCCCCACCCCACAATCGGAATAAAAACGTTGGATGTCCTTTTGGCCAGAATCCGTCTCAAGAAAAACCCCACCGCAAATAATCCCGCCATAAAAACGAGGACAACGCCAGCGCCCTTCAACAAGCTCCTCTTTTCTCCCAGGATTTCATAGAACGGCTTCACCGCGCCGCTTAAAACATCTCCCGGGCTGCCGTAAGAGAAAACAAGCAACTGGTAAACCATAAAAATGCCGAAAAGAGGCAGCCACCGGTCGTATTTCGCTAAAACCTTTTCTTTGTCTTTGGTGGCAAACAGAAGGTGAATCAAAATAATGACGGGAACGATGAGAATAGACAACCGCAAAAATGAAGCTGCAAAAGAAAGGCCAAGAGTGATCCAATAATATTTCTTACAATCGCTGTTGCGCTCAAAGAGTTCCTCTGTCTTTAAATAAAAAAATGTAATCAACAAAATAAAAAAGACAACAATCAGATGATGTGAGGCCAAAGGCCACGTATACGCATGAAAATGGCCGTAGAATCCTAAATAAAGAAAGGAGGCCAAGAAGCTGGCATCGAATGAAATTTTAAGCCGGTTTTTTAAAAGAAAAAAAAGCAAAATCGCGTTGACGAAATGAATCGCCACCGAGACCCAAACGTAATATTTCAACTGCAAACCAAAAATGGAAAACAGAATGGAAAAATAAACGCCATCCGAGAAAGTCAGCTCTCCCTTATGGAAAGCCATGATACTGCCCAGAAAGGATTGCTGCCCTGTCAGCTGGCTTAAAGAGGGCAGAAACCACAGCATGTCGTCTTCGAGGTAAACGCTAGAAATACGGTCGGATAGGGCAAAGACAATAAGGACGAGGAAAATCAGAGTGAAGCAAAAATAAACGTAAGGTTTGAAAAGCGGTTTTTCGTTGGAGGTCTTCAAATAGAAAATAACAGGTTGTTTGATTTGCTTGAGGCGTAATAGAACGGGCCCGACGAGATTTGAACTCGCGATCTTCAGATCGACAATCTGACATGTTGACCAGGCTACACCACGGGCCCAATTTTTTTCGATTCAATCAACTTTTTAAATGCTCTACCACCTTTATACTTTTTTATTTGAGCTTCTCTCTGCCTTACCTCTCTAAATGTAGAATAGTTTTCAGCGCAAATCAATTCAAAAGGCCCCTGATTTCTTAAAGACCGTGTTTTATTATCATTATGCTGTTTTAGTCTTTCCTTGAGATCGCGCGTAGAACCAATGTAGTATCTCCCACTCTTAGTACTTTTTATAACGTATGCATAGCACATGTTCACCAGGCTATCCCGCCTTCGTTTCACTTTGGCGGGACCCCGCCTTGTACGAAGTACAGAAGGCGGGGCACCACGGGCCCCCAAAAAATCAGATTTAAGAGCTAAGATTTATAAGTTTTCGATAATTCGGCCCTTCCATAAATCAATTTTCTTAGCTCTGATTTCTGAATTCTTAGCTCTGTCCTACTATGGCAGGAAAACGATCCTCAAGCGGGAGGTTATTTCCTTTAATCTTTTATCTTCGGTCCATAACGACACCCCTGTCAACAGCGCCGAAGCCAGCAAATGAGCATCTATGAGCCCAATCCCCAATCCAAACAAATTTCTTTGTTCAACAAAGGTCAGGACTTCGCCGTGCTCAGCGACTTGAGCTACCGGAAGATCTTGAAGCAGAGAAAGGATTTCTTTTCTGTTTTTGAGATTGCCGCAGGCTATTTCCACAATAATAAAGGGGTGACAGAGCACATCGCCATCGATCAACAATTGCTCCAAGCGTCCGTTGCCTTGCCTTAAATGCGACACCCATACCGAGGTATCAACGATGACCATAAGCAGGTCTCCGGCGGGGTGGGATCTTCAAGAGTTTCTCCGTACCCCCTAACCGTGCGAGCCTCTGGCCGCTGGCCCGGGCAATCAATGCTTCCAGTCCTAGCTGGACCAAGGATGTCTTTTCCTGAACACCGGTGAGCTTAGAAGCTTTATGGAGAATTTTGTCATCAATATTTAAGGTTGTTCTCATATGCATAAGTATGCATAATCGATGCATAATAGTCAAGGGTATTTTATCCATTCCTTGAAAGAATGGAAGAAGCCAAATGGACGAAGAAGGATTTGAACCTCCGACCTCTTGAATGTAAGTCAAGCGCTCTGACCAACTGAGCTATTCGTCCTTTTAAGGCCCTATCGGCTTTTAACCGCTGAGTCTGCCAATGATCATCAAAAGGAAAATCATCACAAAAATGGCCACAGTCTCAATAATGCCGAGCGCAATAAGATAATTGCCGAACCCTTTTCCGGTCTCAGCGGTCGCATCGGCCGCCGCAGCTCCGATCTTTCCTTGGATGAAAGCAGAAAGGCCGATGGCCGGTCCCCCTAAGAGTCCAATGAACCAAAGATATCCCCCTTTATCAATGGCCTCGGCAATGGCGTTCATTAAAATCATGCCATAAATCGTCTGAGATAGTGGAGCTCCAATAAAAACCGCTAGAATAAAAGGTGCAGGTTTGTTTTGGACAAAGCATTTTTTCCAGGCGCCCACCGCAGCCAGCCCCGCTGCGCCAACCCCTAGAGACGAACCAAACGCCGCCAAACCCAACGCTGCCGCCAATCCCAAATCCTTAAATTGCGTTAATATCCCGTTTTCCATGTCTCCTCCCGTCATTTTTCCCTCATTTCCTATGCAAGAAATGACGAGGCTCGTCCCCCGCCACGATTCTTGGCGAGGGACGGCCTGTTTCCCCCGATGCCTCAGGTATCTGCCTGTTTCAACTCTCGAAAGGGATCGTACTTGATCCCGCTCCACTCCATGTTCAGATGGCTGGAAAATTCCAAGACATTCAAACGCAGGCCGTGGACCAAAACACCCAGAAGGCATAAGGCAAGGTTTAAAAACAGATGAGCGAATGTTAAAATCAAACCGGCCACCATAGCTGTGCCCACATTTTGGAATCCCACACCCAAAGCCATGTGATTGAACGCATCCGCCACCGCTACGGTGGCAAAGCCAACCGCAAAGAGCCTAATATAAGAAACAACATCCGTAAAGGCTCCTATCACGCTAAAAATCAATAAAAGCAGGCTAACCCCAACATCTTTGGCCTGCTTTAGGACGTCGATAATCACGGCCATAACCCCTAGGCCTACCAGAAAAAATTTCCCGGAACCGACAAGATCCGAGCCCACAATCATCGTATTCGCCAAAAAATACATGCCCCACACAATCGCAATCCACCCGATCTCCGAAAGTGCCCCGGTAATGTCCGGTATTTTCATAATCAAACGCCAACCATGCGCAATCGTCAAGTGAACAGCTCCTATAAAAAGACAGAGCATCTGTAAATTTTCGGAGTCCGTCAACCATGGTAAGAGCGGTTTCAATCCTTTAAATAACGCTGTTCCGAAAAACGTCCCTGTCAAAATTCCCCAAAGAATCGCCGCTGAGCTCAAGACATACCCTAAAACAAATACCGATCGATCATCCATCCTCTTGGCAAACCTCAAATGAGCAAAAAGACTCATACCCAAGAATATCAACCCATAACCGGCATCACCCACCAAAATGCCAAAGAAAATGGAGAAAAAAATCAAGAAAGGAAGACTAATGTCTCTTTCCATATACCCTGGCAAAAGGTTCATCACGCCAAACATGGGCTTGATGACATCCACCCACTTGGGATTTCGAAGCAAGGTGGGGACCCGGTCTTCCACTGAAGGGTCTTCCATAAGCAAACCCCATTGGCTCTGCCGGGCCTTGGTTCTTAACGCCTCGGTCGTCTCCGCCGGAACAAACCCCTTCAAATACACAAGGCCTTCCTCTGCCCCCATCCCTTGAAGGACTTCTTGAAATCTTAGCTGGGCTCTGCGTTCCTTGAGAGTTCTCTGAAAATTCTCTTGATAGAAAAAAAATTCTTTGATCCTCTTGTGCAATGCCGCCAACTGACGAAAATCCTCTTCTTGCAGAGATTCCATGGCCTTAAGACCCAAACTCGGAAGGGCCACCACGGGAAAAGGCAGATTGATCTTTTCCGAAGAAACCGCCGCACAACCGGCAAGGCCCGATTTCACAAAAATGACTTCCAAAACAATCGGAGATTGTATCTTCTTAAGATCATCGACGGGGATTTCATACAGTTGAACCTTAAGACCCTTACGGTTTAGCTCCAGAATGTTTTGAGGATCGAAGGAGCCCCAAGGTTTCCAGAAATTGATCTCCAACTGCCGCTTGCTGATTTGTTCAGATAATTGATCTTTAAAGAGAACCAGCCCCAGCAGCTCTTCGGCCTTTGGGAGGACGTCCGTCCCTTTCGTTGGAGGCGGCGCGTGATTCTCGCGACCCTCGCGGATCGTGAGGGCTAAGGCATTTTCCAACAGCTTGATCTCTTCTTTCAATTGATCCATATGCGCCCCGGAAGGGGTCCTTTCGTTCTCCACATGGACGACGCCCATCTCCCGCAAAGTCTCTAAAGTCCCGGAGGCATCTTTCTTTTGCATCACCAGAAAAACTTTTTTCATGGGTACGATCATACGTCGTTCTCTACCTTGAGCCGTCTCTTTATGCCGCAACCGGCGTTTCCAGTTTTCGTTTTGCCGCTTTGCTGATCCCCACGGCATTGGCCATTTGATCCCCGAGATAAATGCGGATCATGCGGATATTCTCCTGGCATTCGGGAATTTTTATCTTCTCAAAAAGGTTAACCCGTTGGGTCGTGATCCTCAGCTCATGCTGTAAAATAGCGATCTGTTTTTTGATGACTTCCATCTCGACAAGAAGCGTGACCACCTGCCTCAGCTCGGTCGTGGCCGCATCGATCCATAACGGTGTGGCGTAAAAATCATAATCCAGCTCGTTGAATCGGATTTCCTTCAGGAAAGGGATATCGGCCCCGGCGATATTCAGATGATCCGTAAGAACGATTTGAGGATGGATCCACTTTCTTAAATCGATCTTCTCTGGCGGCTCCTCTGAAGAAAATTTCCACCCCACCGGAGAGCGAACCCCGTAAAGAGGGGCCGCCCCCGCTGCTTCGTTTTGCCTATTCTTTTTCAAGTCGAAGCAAAACGGCGGGGGCGGCCCCTCTACGGGGTAAATCGCCGGATCCGCCAAGAGACCAATCCAGCCGCTCAAGGCGGTCTCTTTTTCCTGCAGGGCCTTCATCTTGGCCTCAAAAAGCTGGCGCGCCTCGAGGATCTTCATCTGGAGCTGCTGCTTTTTGAGCTGCAGCGTGGGAAGATAATGGAGGAATTGTTTGAGACGATCGCGTTGGCGCTTGAGCTCGCCTTTCGTCAGCTTGATTTTGCTCATTTTTAAAAAATCTTATTTGCTTTGGGCTTTGGGTCATGGGCTTTGGGCTCTATGAATAAAAACCCATAGCCCACAGCTCATAGCCCAAGGCCATTGTATTTTCTAATTGACCTTCTTCGGCCAGTATTCTTTGATGAGGGATCTCTTGATCCCCATCTCCGCCGGCTCAAAGACATCTGCCAAGAGGCGCCATCCCAAATCCAGGGCCTGCTCCAGCGAAATGTTGACGGATAAATCCATCAGCTCCCCTTCAAACCTCTTACCGTATTTCAAAAGCTTGTGATCCCAGCCGCTCATCTGAAACCCCATGGATCGCTTCTCGAGCGTCTCCCGGTATTCGGCAAATAACTGAATCATCCGGTCCATGATGGTCCGGTGGTCGGAGCGAGTTTTATCGTTGACGAGCTGCTTAAGCCGGCTTAAGCTGCCGAAAGGCTCAATGCGCCCTCCTCTTAAATAGAATTGCCCCTCGGTGATATAACCGGTATTGTCCGGCACCGGATGCGTCACATCATCGCCGGGCATGGTGGTGACCGCCAGAATCGTAATGGACCCCGCGCCTTCAAAATCCACGGCCTTTTCATAACGCGCCGCCAGCTGACTGTAGAGATCCCCCGGATAACCGCGGTTGGAGGGGATCTGCTCCATGGTGATGGCGATCTCTTTCAAGGCATCCGAAAAATTGGTCATATCCGTCAGCAAAACCAAGACTCGTTTGCCCTGAAGCGCAAACTGCTCGGCTACCGCCAGGCTGATATCCGGGACCAAAAGGCACTCAACGGTCGGATCGCTCGCGGTATGAATAAAAAGAATCGAGCGGGATAAAGAGCCGTGTGATTCCAGCGTATCCCGGAAGAACAAATAATCGTCGTACTTTAAGCCCATCCCTCCGAGGACAATCAAATCCACCTCGGCCTGCATGGCGATCCGGGCTAAAAGCGAATTGTACGGCTCGCCGGGAATCGAAAAGATCGGCAGCTTCTGCGACTCCACCAAAGAATTAAACACATCGATCATGGGGATCCCGGTGCGGATCATCTTTCTGGGAATAATCCTTTTGGCAGGATTAACCGGCGGGGTGGCGACGCTGATCATATTGTCCGTCAGCTCCGGGCCGTGATCCCGCGGCCGGCCACTCCCATCGAAGATCCTCCCCAAAAGATTCTCCGAGAAAGAAATCTGCATCGGCCGGTTCAAGAACCTCACTTGATCATCCGTTGAGATCCCGCGGCTGCCGGCCAAAACCTGTAAATAAACTTTCTTTCCTTCCAAGCGGATCACCTGGGCCAGCGACACGCCGTTTTTCGTCTGGACCTCCGCCAATTCACGGTTGCCCACCCCTTCGGCTTCCACGGTGATCACGTCGCCGGCAATTTGAATGATTCGATTGTAGGTCTTGTGCATGGTTGTTCACCTTAAGCCGTCTGCATCTCAACGCTCGCCAATTTCTCCCGGATCTCCCTTTCTTCCCTCTTGAACTCCAGGGACTGAAACGGCGTAGAATTCCAAGTGATGAATTTCTGCCTCAGCTCTTGAAAGAATCTTCGGGCTGTTTCTTTATTTTCAAAATGAAAGGGCCTCTGAATGATCTCATCCAGAAGCGCGAAGACATGCCTCTGGCGCTCGGCGGGAGTAGATTCATCTTCTTTGTCAAAGGCATTTTGCTGCAGATAAACGGCGTCCAGAAATTCCCCTTTGAGATAGTCCACAAATTCTTCCGTGGATATCCCTTCTTCGCCCACCACCTGCATCATCTGGCTGACCTCTTTGCTTTTCTTCAAAATGCCGACTCCTCCGGCGACCTGATCGGCATCAATGAAACTCTCGTATTTGCTCCAGCTCTCCAAGGGATCGATCGCGGGATAGCGCCGGGCATTGGCCCGGTCCCGGGACAACCCATGAAAAGCGCCAACGACTTTTAACGTGGCCTGCGTGACCGGTTCCTCGAAGTTGCCGCCGGCCGGGCTGACCGCGCCGCCAATCGTGATGGAACCCAGGCTTCCGTCGCGCAATTTCACCAACCCGGCCCGTTCATAAAAGGAAGCAATCCTTGTCTCCAAATAAGCCGGGAAGGCCTCCTCGCCCGGGATCTCTTCGAGTCTGCCCGACATCTCGCGCATGGCCTGGGCCCAGCGCGATGTCGAATCCGCCAAAAGTAAAACATTCAACCCCATTTGACGATAATACTCGGCGATCGTCACCGCGGTATAAACGCTCGCTTCCCGGGCCGCGACCGGCATGGAGCTGGTATTACAGATGATAATCGTGCGGTCCATCAGTGTTCGTTGGGTTCGGGGATCGATCAATTTCGGAAATTCCTTCAGAACCTCGACCACCTCCCCGGCCCTTTCCCCGCAGGCGGCGACGATCACAATATCGACTTCCGCATGGCGGCTCAAGAGGTGCTGTAAAACCGTCTTCCCTGCCCCAAACGGTCCCGGCGTACAAAAGGTGCCGCCGATCGCCACCGGCACGAGGGTGTCGATAATTCGCAATTTGGTGACTAAGGGTTCAACCGGTTTTAATTTTTGAGCATACGCCCGGATCGGCACCTTGACCGGCCAGGTCTGCTTTAAGGTCACACGGTGTTCTTTTCCCTGAATATCTTTCAAGACAGCGATCTCGTTGTTGAGGGTGTAGTCGCCTTCACCGCTTATCCCCACGACCTCGAATTCCCCGGAAAGATGAAAGGGCGCCATGATCCAGTGTTGGAATATTTTCTCAGGAACCGTGCCCAGATGATCTCCCGAGCGGACTCTCGTTCCTTTCTTAGCCGTTGGAGTGAAAGGCCACTTTTTATTTTCATCCAGCGGTTTTAGATAAGCCCCTCGCTTTAAGAAGAACCCATAAAGACCGGCCAGCTCCGGCAAAGGATTCTGTAACCCGTCGAAGATCTGCCCCAAAAGCCCCGGCCCCAATTCCACGCTCAAGAGCTCATTGGTGAATTCAACCTGATCCCCGATTTTAATGCCCTGGGTGTCCTCAAAGACCTGAAGATCCGCTATGTCTCCTTTGACACGGATGACCTCGGATTTCAGCCGCTGGTCCTCCCGGATCACATAAGCCACCTCGTTTTGCATGACCCGCTCTTCAAACTGAACAGCCACCATGTTGCCGCTTAAACCGACGACCCGGCCTTTTCTCAACGTATCCGTCATGTAGCTCCTTTAAAAATCTGGCATTTCGAGCTTCTTATACTCGGCAAAAATCTCTTGCCCTTTGGAAGATTCAATCTCTTGATACCGCTCTAAAATCTGCAACTTAAAAGCATAAACCAAAAGAACCTCTATATCAAAATAATGTCCGTACAGTAGTCCATCTAGGCACTGCCAGCGGAAACGATCCAGCAGCTTCTCGGAAGCCAAGGGATCAGGCGCCTTGGCCGCCTGCGCGACCACATCGATGAATAGCGGTTCATAGGCTCTTGAGCCGCGGATATGCAAGAGGGGGTCTTTACCCGCTCTCAGCGCCCGCGCCCACGCCAATTCATTGCGAAGGTTTTGGTTGAAACGAAACCAGGAATCCAAAAGAGAGGGTTTGGGTCTGGTCTTGGAGCTTTGAGCAGAGGCGGCCTTTTGAAGAATCTGAAAATCCCTTTCTGAGATTTGTCCCTGGCATTCTTTTAAAAAATCTTGAAGACTTAACGGGGGCCTTGATTCAAACTCCAGCCTCGGAAGGCTGGCCACAAGATAGTAATACGCCTGACTCATGAGCGGAATTCTTTGGGGCTACTTTGCGGCTTCTTTTAATAGAGAAGCCACCTCGGGATTCAGGAAAAGGCTTAAATATTCCGCCAAACTCCTGTCGGTAAAATCAAGGCTGGATTTGCCTCCGTCGAAGCTGATGGTGAATCCCGCCTGAATATCTTCTGAGGAGCGCAGCTCAATGGGCTTTTTCAATTCGTGCTTCAGTTTCTCGATAAAACCTATTTTAAGCTTCTCCAAATCCGAAGGGCTTAACACGACACGGATATCGAGATGGTCAGAAGGCTGTTCGGGAAATTTCTTGATCAAGGCTTCAAGAATGTGAGCCAGCGTCTGAGGGGCCAGGGCCTCTGAGATATCGAGAAGGATCACTTTTCCCAAAGTGCGTTGGATCTCGCGCTTCAATTCCAAAAGCATGTCGCGGCCGGCCTGCTTTAAGGCCATCTGGGTTGCCTGGGTCCTCTTTTGACATTCTTCCTGGGCTCGGGCGATCAATTGGGAGGCTTGGGCTTGGGCCTGCTCAATAAGAGCGCGGGCCTTCTTTTGGGCCTCGGTTTCAATCTCTCGGGCTTTGTTCTCCGCTGCCTGAATTCCTTCTTTTTTAATTTGATCGATGAGCTCTTGAAGTTGTCGAGGCATCGTGTTCTCCGAGTTAAGTCCAGGAATGAATTTGGAATGAATAACAAGCTGTGGGTTAAGCTGGGGGTTCCTTTCTGATCGTTATCTTCATGTCTTTCAATATCTTTTGGGTCGCCTCCAAAGGAGAAGAGGCTTGAATGATGGGCCGGCCAACCACCAAGTAATGGCTTCCGTTCAAGATGGCCTCAGCGGGTGTGGCGGTCCGTTGTTGATCGTCCGCCGCTCGGTCCTCCAGTCTAATGCCGGGGGTCACGACTATAAAATCTTCGCCGCACTTCTGATGAATAAGGGCGGCCTCCTGGGCTGAGGCCACCACCCCGTCCAATCCCGATTGTTTGGCTAACAAAGATCTTTCCAAAACAAGAGAAGTTATGGTATCGTTTTTTTCTTCGCTTGTCAAGACTGTGACGCCCACGGCCCAAGGTCTGGGGAGATCCAACTCTCGGGCTCTGGCCCGGCCGGCCAAAACCGCTTCTTTCAGCATCGTCTTGCCTCCTAACGTGTGCAGGGTGTACATAAAAAGGCCCTCCCCCACCGCCGCCTTCACCGCCTTGGCAACCACCGTGGGAATATCATGAAACTTCAGATCCAAAAAGACTTTTTTCCCTTGAGATTGAAGATAACGGATGATCTCTGGACCGCAGGCCACAAAAAGCTGGCTTCCCACCTTAAAGAGATCGACGACATCAGAAAGGCTTTTTACCAGACGTTTTGCCTCCTCCAAGGTATCCACATCCAAGGCCACAATCAATTGGCTTTTACGCTGAGTCATGGTTCGCTGATCTTTTCTTTCTTAATGCTTCCGATGAGCCCTTTAATCTCCCTCATCTTGTTATGCCTCATATACTCTCCAATGCCTTCCAGGACCTCCAGCGGCGCGCGGGGATTAATAAAATTGGCTGTCCCCACCGCGACCACACTCGCCCCGGCTATGAGAAATTCCAAGGCATCTTTGGCATTCATAATGCCCC
The DNA here is from genome assembly GCA_964571895.1 of uncultured Planctomycetales bacterium. Taxonomy (GTDB): domain Bacteria; phylum Omnitrophota; class Gorgyraeia; order Zapsychrales; family JAHFFX01; genus CAZNDW01. The sequence goes on along the minus strand of CAZNDW010000014.1, from coordinate 4,136 downwards.
CCATGGCCACCACCGGAATCTCGAGCTTTTGGGCCACTTCATAGACCATCCAGAGGGCGATCGGTTTGATGGCCGGGCCGCTTAAACCGCCCGTGAAATTTCCCAAAAGAGATCTTCTTGTTTTGATATCGACCGCCATGGCAAAAAAGGTATTGATGAGACTCACGGCGTCGGCACCCGCCTCCTGGGCGGCTAAGGCGATTGTGGTGATGTCGGTGACATTCGGTGAGAGCTTGGCAAGGATGGGGTACTTTGAGGCCTCTTTAACCTTTTGGACGACTCGAAAGGTGGCCTGCGGATCCTGAGCAACCAAGGTCTTTTGTTTCAAGTTGGGACAGGAGAGGTTCAACTCCAAAGCGCTAACCCCTTCGGCATGATTGAATTTTTCTGTCAGAAGAACGAACTCTTCGTCAGAATTCCCCAAAATACTGATAATCAAAGGAATCCCGATTTTTCTTAAAACCGGCAGTTTTTTCTCAATAAAGCCGTCGGCGCCCGGATTTTCGATCCCGATAGCGTTGAGTATCCCCGAGGCGGTCTCCAGAATTCTCGGGGGGGGATTTCCGCCGCGCTCATGCAAGGTCACGGTCTTGGGAACCAAAGACCCCAGCTTTCTGACCTCCTCCAGATTGTAAAACTTTTCCGCATGACCAAAGGTACCCGAGGCGACCGTCACAGGGTTCTTGAGAATGAGAGAGCCGATATTGATCGAAAGGTTCATACATCTCCTCTATGAGAAACAGAGAAGTAGAGAGGTAAGAGGTAGAGAAGCAACGTCTTTACTTCTTAAATTTTTATTTTAATAACGCCATCTTCAATCCAACCAGCATTAAAAAGATCCCAAAGGCCCGCCTCAAATGCGTATCCGCCACGCCTTGCACAACATGCGCGCCCAAAAACGCCCCCATGGTAAATCCCACAGCGATAAAAATCACAATCGACAGATTCACGTTTCCAGCCTGATAATACCGCCACACCGCGAGAATAAATACCGGAAGAACCATGACCGCCAGCGCCGTTCCCTGGGCCTGATGCTGGGTCAACCCCCAAAAGTAGACGAGGGCGGGGACCATAATCGTCCCGCCGCCGATCCCGAAGCCGCCGCTCACCATTCCCCCAATCAATCCGAGGATTAAATAGAGAAAAATACTCATCGTTCGTCTCCTTGTATCGTGCGAGGAATTACGTTTTAAAAGATCACATCCCGAATCTCAAACACCGGCCCGTCATAACAAACGGTTTTGTAGCCGGAGGTCGTTTCAATGGAACACCCCAAACACGCGCCCAGGCCACAGGCCATGGTCTCTTCGCAGGAGGCCTCGCAGCGAAATCCTTGCTCCCCCACAAACTCCTTGACCGAGGCCAGCATAGGTTTGGGGCCACAGGTATAGATCATCGTCGAACGGGGGTGGGATTTGATTTTCGAAAAAAGCTTGGAAACTCTTCCCTTAACCCTTGTGCTTCCGTCGTCGGTGGCGACATAAACTTGACAGCCATTCTGGCGAAATTCTTTCATCGGCCAGACATGGTCTTTGGTGCGTCCACCATAGAGAAGAAGCATGGAATAACCTTTCTTCTCCAGCCGATCGGATAAAATCAAAAATGGGGCGATGCCAATACCACCGGCAATCATCACCACCTCCCGCGTTCCCGGCGGAGGCGGAGTAAACCGATTTCCCAAAGGACCCAACACATCCAAGGGGTCTCCTGGTTTCTTGAGGGACAAAGCCTGAGTCCCCAGCCCCACCACCTCATAGAGTATCTCAACATATTTTTTAGCCCGATACACGCTGAACGGCCGACGGAGAAACGGCTCCAGACCATCCGAGACTTTGATATGAATAAACTGCCCCGGCTGAATCTTGTCCAAAATATTTTTCGCGTCCAGCGACAAACAAAAAAAACGTGGGCACAGCTTTTTATTAGAAACAACCGGAAACTTGTGTTGGATTTTACCCATTACTGCTGTTCCTGGATGCCCCTTCTGCTGCATCCCCAAATGACGGCCCAAAAAATGATCGTGCTTAAAACAAAAATGGAAGCGGTCCTTTCTATATCAACGGATCCAAAAGCAACCCGTTCCCGAACAAGCTCCACCCCAAAAGCCAAAAGCGGGAAAAGGATGAGGCCTCTTTTTTCCGAGGTATTCCAGATATCGCTTAAGGGAAAAATTTCTGTAAATCTCATTTTCTTTAGATCGCTCCATCGGGGGAAAAATTTGGGGACATTTTCCACATACGCCTCATAAGTCTTGCCAAAATTTTTGTGTAAACAATCTTCTTCTTTCTTCATTTGTCGATTAAAGCGCATGGCAAAAAGGTAAAGAAAAATCCAAACAAGAAACCACGGCCAACCAATCAAAATGAACCCTGTCCCGATTAAAAAACTGCCCAGATACATGGGATTTCTCACAAGCCGATAAGGACCCGTCATCACTAGCTCCTGCCCTTTATCCGAGCGGGCCTTCTTGTGACCGCGTGCCGACATGCGCAAGGAGACCCCCGCTAAAATCATCTGAAAGCCGATAAAATCCAAACTATCGTCTAAAAAGATATTTTTCGTATAAAGATCCTTAAACTGATAGAAAATGCCGGTTAAAATAATGATCAAAAATAAAATAATCGTGTCGACTTGGATTCGGCGTTTCATGATCCCTCTAACCTTTGACACCGCCTGCAAAAAAAGGTGCTGCGTCCGGCCTGGACAATCCGCGCAATGGGTGTTTGGCATTGAAAGCACCCCTCGCCTTCCCGCCCATACACTTTAAGACGATTGAGGAATTTTCCCTTTTGTCCGTTAAGATCGCGGTAGGTGTTCAGGGAAGTCCCCCTAAATCGCAGGGCCTCTTTTAAAGTGGAGGCGGTGGTTTGAGAAAGCACCTTGATCTCTTGCGCTGCCAGGGTGTTGGCCGGTCTTTGGGGATGGATCCGGGAGCCGAATAAAATCTCCGAGGCGTAGATATTCCCAATTCCGGCCATAAAATTCTGATTCATCAAAAGCGATTTGATGGGGGCTCTTCTGGCTGCCAACGCCTTCTTTAAATCATCGACACGAAGGCCACCCATCAGCGGATCCGGCCCTAAGGACTGGAGATATTTTATTTCGTTTAGGTCGCGGACAAAATGCAATCTTCCGAACAACCGCTGATCATTATAATTAAGGCAGCGGCTGTCAGAAAGATGAAATTGCACTTTGGCCTTTGTCAAGGCCTTGCCGTAAATCAACTGGCCGGTCATCATCAGCTGAATCACGAGATACCCCGGATCCGTGAACGTCAAAACGATCGCTTTTCCCCGACGGGTGATATTAGAAAAAGTTTTACCGGCAAGTCTCCGGATGAATTGCCGTGGGCGGGGACGTCTGATCACGCGGTGATCGGTAACGGTGATACGGACAATTCTCTTATGGATAATCTTCTTTTGGAGGTCTCGTTTGAGGGTTTCGACTTCGGGCAATTCGGGCATGGTTTTTCTAAGAAAGAGATTCCATCAGCTCTTTGATCTTCCGCTGGGCTTCCTCTATATTCCTAGCTGGAATCATCCCCGGAATATTCCAGCCTCCCAAATCAATGACGGGTCGATCAAAGATCAAGCCATAGGAAATTTCCGACGATGTCCCGTAGCTTCCCGGGAGGGCGACGATGATGTCGGCCGAGCAGGCGACGATCGCATTGCGGGCCAAACCGATCGAGGTGGGAAGCGCGATATCAATAAACGGATTGGCGTCTTTTTTGTTTTTGCCGGGCAAAATCCCAATCGTTACCCCGCCCGCCTCTTGGGCCCCGCGGCAGGCGGCCAGCATGACGCCGTCCAATCCGCCACAGACCAAGACGGCCCCCAATTGAGCGACCATCTTCCCAACGTCATGGGCTAATTGTTCTGTCTTCTTCGTCATCTGGTGCCCGCCGATGACGGAGATGGTGATTTTTTGCTTCATATTTAAATAGATCTCATCAGGCTCCGCTGAATACCCGACTGCCGTCAGGCAGGCTTATCGTGTTCAGCTACGCCTGACAACAGTCTTCACCAAAGTGCTTTTAATTTCAGCTTTCCCTGGCAAAGCCAGGCGAAGCCAAAGGCCGACCGAAGGTCGAGCACTTTGGCGAAGACTGGCGCCCCCGACAGGAATCGAACCTG
>CAZNDW010000013.1:13664-21818 GCA_964571895.1 uncultured Planctomycetales bacterium | reverse complement strand
AATTAGGCGCCTACAGCTTTATCGTGGATCGGCCCTTTGTCGGACGGTTCCCCATAGTCGTCTTCTCCTGGTTTAAGGAGGAGTGGCATAAGGAATTCCTTTCCGATTTAAAAGAGCAATTACCCCGTTATGCCATTATCCCTAAGAAGCCCGTAGAACATTTTGCAGGGGTCTATTTCAAAAGGTCGGAGAATAAAGGGTTTTATGAGGAGATGGTCAATTTTATCCACCGCCATTATCGCATAGAGCAGGAGACCAATCTTTCTTATATTTATCAATTGAAGGAAGGAAATGAGTGATAAAATAAAAATCAATTCTTTGAGACATTAGAATGCATGACAAACCCATAAAGATCTTAGTGGTTGAGAATAATCTGGAAGATGCTAGTCTCATTAAGGAATTTTTGAAGGAGGCCCCGCATATCCAGACGGATTTAGTGCACGTCCAGCGGCTGAGCGATGCTCAAAAGTGGCTTGCCGCAGAGGCTTTTGATCTTATTCTTCTTGACCTTTTCCTGCCGGACAGTCAGGGACTGGAAACTATGACGAAGATGGATAGGAAGGCGGCGTCCTTGCCTATTGTGGTTTTAACTGGTTTACAAGACGAGACGATTGGGATAGAGGCTGTTCGTCGTGGCGCCCAGGACTATCTGTCCAAGGAAGAGTTAAATCGCGAGTTGCTCTCCCGCGTTGTGCTTTATGCGATCGAACGCCACCGTCTGCAGGCCGTAAAAAATGATTTGATGGCCATGGTCTCTCATGAGCTGCGTACGCCTTTAACCATTGTCAGAGAGAGCATTGCCCAAGTTTTAGAAGGTCTTCTCGGAGGGATTACGGAAGAACAAAGACAACGCTTGTCGACGGCCCTGACGAGCACTGACCGTCTCAATCGTATGATCGGCAATCTTTTAGATATGGCCAAGATTGAAGCGGAAAAACTGGAGCTAAAAAAGGAGATCTTGAATATCGCTGATATGGCCCGAGAGGTGATTTCGATTTTTAAAACTCGAATCCAGTCCCAGGGATTAAGGATCATAGAGAATTTCCCCAATCCCGATCTAAAAGTCTATGCGGATAAAGATAAGATCATCCAGGTTTTTACAAATTTGCTGAGCAATGCCATCAAATTCACCGAGAAAGGGTATATTGAGGTGGGTGTTGTGGATAAAGATAATTTCACTGAATGTAGCGTTTCAGATACGGGTTTAGGAATCGGCCAAGAATATCTCCTTAAAGTCTTTGATAAATTTCAACAATTGGGACGAGCATCCGGTCAGGGAGAAAAAGGAACGGGTTTGGGGCTTTCGATTTGCAAAGGCCTCGTGGAATCACATCGGGGAAGAATTTGGGTGGAAAGCCCGCCTGCCTCTCCCATCACGTGGCGGGCAGGCCCGCCGGCCAGCACGAGATTTACCTTTATCCTCCCTCACTATACGCCAGGGGAGATCTTTAAGGAATGTATCACAATGGGAATAAAAGAATCAAGAAGACAAGGCTTGGTTTTATCCATTTTGACTTTTGAGATAGATGATTTTGATACGATTGAGAAAAGAGAAGGGAAAGAGAAAATGGCGTCTTTGCTGGGCCATTTAGAAGCAATAACCCAACAGAGTCTTCGTCGGCAATCCGATACAGTCATCCAAAATAGCCGTTCTATTTTGGTGGTCCTTCCCTTCACCCCAAAAAATAATGCCTTGTTGGTGGGCGCAAGAATTCAGCACACTTTTGAAGATTATTTATCCCAAGAGTCGGATCACCCAATCAAAATCCTCTGCCATGCCGCCGGTTATCCTGAAGATGGAACAACCGAAGAACAATTATTGAAAAAGGTCAGAGAAAAATAAGGAGGGAAACATGCGCAAAAAAATATTGGTGATTGATGATGAAAAGGACATTGTGAAGCTGCTGGAGTCTCGTCTTAAAGCTAATCACTATGAGGTGGTGACGGCTTTCGATGGAGAGGAGGGCTTAGAGAAACTAAAAAAGGAGAAGCCAGATCTGGTGATCTTAGACATTTTTATGCCCAAAACCGACGGCTATACATTTGTGCGGGAATGTAAAACCATTGTTGACATAAAATCGGTGCCTATTATTGTCCTAACAGCCAAGGAGAGGATGCGGGATCTTTTTAAAATGGAGGGAGTCGCCGATTATATTTTGAAGCCCTTTATGGCTGAGGAATTGCTGGAGAAGGTCAACAAACACATTGGACCGGCTTAAGCGGAACCCCTCGGGGTCCCGCCCCTCGGGGTCTTTCACCTCGGGGTCTTTCATCTTGACTATAAAATAAGCAGATTGTATAATAAAACCTGAATCAAACCTGCCTGCCCCGTATAAATCTCTACGAGATTCTACGGGGCCTGACGGTAGGCAGGTTTGCAAAAGAAAAAATTAAGGAGGAAAAGATACTTTGGCTTTATTGAAAGAGAAAAAGATCGAAATCATCGATCATTTCAAGCTCCATAGCAAGGATACAGGCTCTCCCACTGTTCAAATTGCTTTGCTGACCGAGAAAATCAACTATCTCTCCGATCATTTCAAAACTCATCGCAAAGATTTTCATTCTCGACGGGGTCTTTTGGTCATGATTGGCAAAAGACGCCGGCTTTTGGCCTACCTCAAAGGTGTCGATCCCCAGAAATATGAAGAGACTTTAACGAAGCTTAATTTACGCAAATAGGAGAATCTATGAACTTAGGGCGTGTGGAAATCCCCTTTGGGGCACAAAATTTAATTATTGAAAGTGGAAGATTTGCTAAGCAGGCCAATGGAGCGGTGACGGTCACCTATGGGGGGACTGTGGTTTTGATTGCCACCTGCATGGCTGACAAACCCAAGGAAGGGTTGGATTTTTTCCCCTTAATGGTGGAGTATCAGGAGAAGACGTACGCGGCCGGCCGTATCCCCGGCGGATTTTTTAAACGAGAAGGTCGTCCCACTGAAAAAGAGATTTTATCCGCCCGTGTGATTGATCGTCCCATCCGGCCTCTTTTCCCGGAGGGATTCTTCCATGAGGTGCAGGTGGTGGCCTCGGTTTTAAGCAGTGACGGGGAATATGATCCGGATATCCTGGCTATTATTGGAGCCTCCGCGGCTTTAAGCACCTCCGATATTCCTTTTGAGGGACCCCTGGGAGCCGTACGGGTGGGAATGGTGGAAGGGCGATTCGTGATTAACCCCACCTATAAAGAGCGAGACTTGAGCTCTATTGATCTCATCTTGGTGGGGCATCAGGATGGATTAATCATGATTGAAGGGGAAGCGGAGGAGGTCTCTGAAGAAAAGGTCATCGAGGCCATCCATTTTGGTTTTCAGGCATTGCAACCCGTGCGGAATATCCAACAGGAGCTGGTTAAAGCCATTGGCAAGAAGAAGGCCAAAGTGGATCTGTATAAAATTCCCGATGAGTTGATCAATAAAATTCGGGAATCTGTTCTTCCTCGACTCAGTGAGATTTATCGTATGGCGGAGAAAGAACAAAGAGAGGGCGCCTTAAATGTCCTTTTGGACGAGCTGACCTCTCAGCTGATTGAAGTGGAATCTTATAAATATAATGGCCGGGCCATTACCTCCGCCGACATCAAGCTGGCCCTGGACAAAATTGAGTACGAAGAGGTCCGCCGACAGATTTTTAACCAGCGGCGAAGAGCCGATGGCCGTGGCTTTACCGACATCCGGGAGATTTCCTGTGAAGTCAATGTCCTTCCCCGCACCCACGGCTCCGGCCTTTTTACCCGAGGCCAGACCCAGAGTCTGGCCGTGGCCACGTTGGGCACCCGTAGCGACGAACAAATGATCGACGCCTTGGAGGGGAAATCCTATAAATCCTTTATGCTGCATTACAATTTTCCCTCCTTTAGTGTGGGAGAGACAAAACCGATGCGAGGTCCGGGTCGACGGGAGATCGGGCATGGCGCCTTGGCGGAAAAGGCCGTGCGGGCCGTTTTGCCGACGCGAGAGGAATTCCCGTACACCGTCCGGGTTGTCTCCGAGATTTTGGAATCGAATGGCTCCTCCAGCATGGCCACGGTCTGTGCGGGAAGCCTTTGTCTCATGGATGCCGGTGTGCCCATCAAGGATGCCGTAGGAGGAATTTCGATTGGCTTGATGACGGGCCCTAAGGAATCCGTTCTTTTGACCGATATCATGGGCGTGGAAGATCATTTTGGCGATATGGATTTTAAAATCGCCGGAACCAGGAAAGGCATAACCGCCATTCAGCTGGATCTGAAGATCAAAAGCCTCAGCTTGGATCTGTTAAAGAAAGCCGTTTACCAGGCGAAGGAGGGCCGGTTTTTCGTCCTGGATAAAATGCACATGGCGATCGCTCGCCCCCGGGAAAAACTTTCCGATTACGCTCCCCGGATCGTCAATCTCAAAGTCGATCAGGATAAAATCGGTGATTTGATCGGTCCCGGCGGAAAGACGATCCGCAGGATCATTGAGGAGACCGGTGTCTCCGCTATTGATATTGAGGACGATGGAACGGTTCTTGTGGCTTCGGCGAGCCAGGAGGCGATGGAGAAAGCCGTGCGCACCATCAACGGAATGATGGAAGAGCCGGTGGTGGGGAAAACCTATCAGGCCAAAGTCAAACGGGTGACGAACTTCGGGGCCTTTGTCGAATTCCTGCCAGGGAAGGAAGGCCTGGTTCATATCTCTGAGCTTTCTGGAGAGTATGTCAAAGATATCAATAGTGTGGTCAAACTCGGCGATGAGTTCAAAGTGAAACTCATAGAGATTGATCCGATGAAGCGGATCAACTTAAGCAAAAAACAAGCCGAATGAAAAGTCAGTATCTGGATGAAATCAAGGGAATTATTATTCTCGCCTCTGCAATCCTTCTTCTGGCCAGCTTGATCTCCTTTGTTCCAGAAGACGTTTTCTGGAACACCTCCCATCCCAATCATCCTGCCAAAAATCTCATTCGTGTTGTCGGAGCCTATATCGCGGGAGGCATGCTTTTTGTTTTGGGCTACAGCTCTTTCTTTGCGGTCTTCATTTTATTTTTTTTAAGCTGGAATAAATTTTCCTCCCGTCCCTTGGGTTTTTCGATTCCCAAGCTGATCAGCTTTATTGTGCTTTTTTGCGTCTTAAGCGGTCTTTTGGGCATGGGGTCCTTAACCCAGCCCACCGTTCGCTTCGGGCGATCAGGGCTGGTTGGGTTTTTATTGTCTGATTTCCTCATCCAGTATTTAGGAACCCCCGGCGCTTATATTGTCCTTGTCACTTTAGGTCTTATGGCTTTGGTTTTGATTGGGGAATTCTTAATTTTTCCTTTTCTTTTAAAGGCCGCTGAAGACTTGAAAGATTTTTTTGTTTCGTTAAAAATAAAATGGCTGGAGCATAAAGAAAGGGTCTTTACCGTTAGGAAGAAATCCACCTTTACCCTAATGAAAGCCGATCAAATTTGGAAAGAGGAAAAGCGGTATCGTCAGGAATTCAATCAGGATTTCAAACGGGAATCCGAAAATGAAGAGGACCAGGCTGCTCGGTCAAAGACAAAAGCCAGGGAGGATTTAAAACCAGAGATTCGTATGACCCCCACGGAACAGGAGCGCCATAAACCCCAGCCGGCCTCCTCAGAGGAGAAACCCAAAGCCATCGGTGAATATCACCTGCCTCCCATTGATTTGTTGGATGATCCGCCGCCGGTTTCAGCGCGAAGACTCCAAGAGGATTTGATGGGCGGGGCCAGGGTGTTAGAAAGCACCTTAGCGGATTTCGGTGTCGATGCCCGGGTCGCGGACATTGAGCGAGGGCCGGTCATCACCCGGTATGAGTTGGAGCCCGCCCCCGGCGTTAAAGTGCAGCGGATCACAACCCTTGCCGATGATATTGCCTTGGCTATGCGGGCGCAAACCGTGAGGATCGTCGCGCCCATTCCCGGGAAAAACCGCGTGGGGATTGAAGTGCCGAACCCAGCCACCACCATCGTTTATCTGAAAGAAGTCTTAACCCAGAGCAAATTCCGGCAGTCCGGCTCGAAATTGATGCTCGCCCTAGGCAAAGACATCGCGGGAAAACCCCTGATTGCGGATCTGGCCGAGATGCCGCATCTTTTGATCGCGGGAACAACCGGTGCCGGCAAAACGGTGTGCCTTAACAGCATCATCATGTCGATGGTCTTTAATGCCTCTCCGGATGAATTGAGATTTCTTATGGTCGATCCCAAGATGGTGGAATTGACGATGTATAATGCGCTTCCTCATGTCTTGTGCGCGGCGGTCACCGATTCCAAGAAGGTCTCTGCGGCTTTAAACTGGGTCGTTGGAGAAATGGAAAACCGGTATACGCTTTTGGCCAAATCCGGTGTGAGGAATATCAACGCGTATCAGGCGAAGGGTCATAAACTCCCCTTTATTGTGGTGATCATCGACGAGCTGGCTGATTTGATGCAGGTGGCCGCCAAGACGATCGAGAGCGCCATCACCCGGCTCGTTCAGCTTTCTCGGGCGGTAGGGATTCATCTGATCCTCGCCACCCAAAGGCCTTCCGTGGATGTCATCACGGGTGTCATCAAGGCCAATTTCCCAGCGAGGATTTCGTTTAAGGTAGCCTCCAAGGTCGATTCACGGACGGTTTTGGATATGAACGGTGCGGAAAATCTTTTGGGAAAAGGAGACCTTCTTTTTATGAAGCCCGGCGACCCCAAGCCCACGCGGGGGCAGTGCAGCTATGTTGCCGACAACGAGATCCAGCGCGTGATCGACTTCATCAAAACCCAGCAGGATCCGGTGTATGATGATGCCATCCTCAATCCTCCGCCTGGTTCGGGGTCCGGCGCGGAAGGCGAAAAAGACGAATTGTACGATGAGGCCCTTCGACTGGTCATCGAAACCAATCAGGCCTCGGTTTCGATTCTTCAAAGACGCATGCGCTTGGGGTATACCCGGGCCGCTCGCCTCATTGATCTGATGGAACAAAATGGAATCGTAGGCCCTTACTGCGGCAGCAAACCCCGGGATATCTTGGTTGACCGCAAAGAATGGCTCATGGACCATATGAGTAAAAAAGATGACGGACGATCTCAAGGCTAAAGGATCATTGCTTAAAGAGGCTCGCGAGGCCAAGGGAATCGGTCTGGAAAAGGTTCATGAAGACACCAAGATCCCTATGGATGCCTTGAAGGCCTTGGAAGAGGGTTATACGGTCCGCAGCATGTCTGGTTTTTATCAAAGAGGATTCTTGAAGATGTATGCTCAATATCTCAATCTGGATTGGGAAAAAATTGGGGGAGACCCGGCACCTGCCCATCTCCCCGACACCTTGGTTTCCCCAAAGACTGGTCGCGAGAAATCTGCTCCTCCACTCACCATGATTCCTGAAAAATTCGAGCGGGGACTTCCTTTGGCAAAAATCCTGGGTCTCGTTTTGGCGGTTTTTGTGCTCTGGAAAACCGTTGGATGGGTGATCCACGCGATGAGTTCAAGATCCTCAAACCGAGCCCACCCTAAGACAGCCCAGCCTCACAAAACCAAAGCTCAAAAACCAAAAGAAACCAAATCTCTCTTGCCCGCACAGAATTCCGTGCTCCCTCTTGAGAGTACGGCAACCGCAACCCATCCCTCCGGAGCCGTTGTCTTAAGGCTTGAAGAGAAAAATCTGAAAAAGAATGTGACCTTATCGGTCCGCGCCCAAAAAAATGGCTGGCTCATGGTTAAAACGGACGGCCAGGTTGTCTTTCAGGCTGTATTTAAAAAAGGGGTAACAAAAACCTGGTTTGCCGACCAGGAAATTGAGCTCTCCGGAAAAAATATCAATCAGTTGGAGTTGGAAGTCAATGGCAAGATGATCGGGGCCTTGGGCAAAGAGGGCTATGGGGCGAAGAGAGTGGTCATCACGAAAAATGGGTTGGCGGTTAAAAAATAGCCTATTACCTATCTTTTGAATATAGCCGTGTGTCGTGAGTCGTGGGTCATGGCTGACCCATAACCCATGACGCAAGACCCAAGGCTTATTGCTATGTCTATAGAACAAGGGATCAAAACCACTACCGACTTTATCCAAGAGCGTAGCTTTGAAGACTCCAGAGTCGGGGTCCTCAATCTGGGCTGCGCGCGCAATCTGGTGGACTCCCAAATGATTTTAGGCCGTCTCAAGAGAAACGGTCACCGGATCGTCGATATCGATTGTGCGGAGATTGCGATTGTCA
>CAZNDW010000013.1:11384-13564 GCA_964571895.1 uncultured Planctomycetales bacterium | reverse complement strand
AAGAGAAACGGTCACCGGATCGTCGATATCGATTGTGCGGAGATTGCGATTGTCAATACCTGTGGCTTTATCGAGGAGGCTAAAAAGGAATCCATCGATTGCATTTTGGATTTGATTGAGTTAAAAAAACAGGGCAAGATCAAAAAAATCATCGTGGCCGGATGTTTGGTGGAGCGTTACGCCCATGAGCTCAGAGAGGAATTTAAAGAGGTCGATGCCTTTGTGGGCACGCCCACACTGCCCCAAAACCAAGTTCCCCTGCAATACCGACTCACCCCGCGGCATTTTGCCTACGTTAAGATTTGTGAAAGCTGCTTTAACCAATGCAGCTTCTGCGCCATCCCCAAGATCAAAGGAAAGTTTTCTTCTCGGACGATCGATTCCATCCTGGCCGAAGTCAAGGATTTGGATCGGCGGGGTGTAAAGGAAATCAACGTGATCGGCCAGGACATCACCGCTTATGGGGTGGATCTCTATCACACCCAATCTCTGGCGCGCCTTTTAAAAGAAATCGTCCAAAGGACCGAACATATCCGCTGGATCAGGCTCCTCTACGCCTTCCCCGCGCATACAACCGATGAGCTGATTGAGCTCATGGCCAATGAAGAAAAAATCTGCAAATATATCGATCTTCCTTTGCAGCATATCAGCGATCCTATCTTGAAGAGCATGAACCGCGGTATATCAAAACAGGGAACACGGGATCTCATTGCCAAGATCCGTCAGAAAATTCCCCACGGGAGCTTACGCACGACCTTCATTGTTGGCTTTCCAGGGGAGACCGATTGTGATTTTCATGAGCTTTTGGAATTCGTCCTCAGGACGCGGTTCGAACGGCTGGGGGTTTTTGTTTATTCCAAAGAAGAAGGGACCCCGGCGTATCATCTGCCGGAGCAGGTGCCGGAACGAATTAAAAAAAGGCGTCTCGATATTTTGATGCAAAAGCAAAAGGAGATTTCCAGAGAAAAACAGGAGCGTTTTTTAGGAATGCGCTTAAACGTGTTAATCGAGGAGAAACAAAAAAGCAATGGGAGTGGTCCCCAAGGAAAAGAAAATGTATATTTAGGGCGGACCGAATACGATGCCCCGGAGGTCGACGGGCTGGTCTATGTCACCAGCCCCAAGGCCTTGAAACCGGGAGATTTCCTCCCGGTTGAAATCACTGATACCTACGAATACGATCTTGCCGGGGAATGTGTGTGAACCTTCCCAATCAACTGACCCTCATTCGAATTGTCCTCGCCTTTGTTTTTGTCTACTTTATTGCTCAAGAAGGTCTGGCTTATACGCTGGTTGCCACGGTTTTTTTTACCTTGGCCTGCCTGACGGACTTTGCGGACGGCTTTCTGGCCAGAAAGCACAACACAACCAGTGACTTTGGCAAGCTCATGGATCCGATCGCCGACAAATTTCTCATTCTGGCGGCGTTTTTGAGCTTTGTTCGAATGCAGATTGTAGAGAATTGGATGGTCCTTTTGATTTTGGGAAGAGAGATCATCATAACGGGATTGAGGGTTTTTGCTTTAACCAAAGGCAAGGTTTTTCCCGCCGAGCGGGCAGGCAAGCACAAAACGGTTTCTCAGATCGTTGCGATCTTCTCGATTCTGGGTTTCATCATTTTTAAAGAGATTCTCTCCCGGGCCCTCCGTTGGTCATCCACCATTGAGATCTGGTGGCGCTGCGGCATCGATCTTTTGATGCTCGTGACCGTCGCGCTTACGCTGATTTCGGGGTTGTCGTATCTGTGGAGTCACCGGAAGCTGATTCATGTCGAAGACCTGGATTAAAATTTTTGCGGCCTTTTTTTACCTCGGATATTTTCCCGTGGCTCCCGGCACTCTGGCGAGCCTTTTGGGAATGGGCCTTTCCCTTTTATTAGGGAAGAGCCCCGCTTGGTATGTCGGGGTCGCCTTGGTGGTTCTTCTTTTGGGTTTTGGGACGGCCGGCAAAATGGAGAAGATCGCGGGGGAAAAAGATCCTTCTTGTGTTGTGATTGATGAAGTGGCGGGGAGTCTCGTGGCTTTTTTTCTCCTGCCTCAGACAGCGCCGGTTCTGGTGACGACCTTTTTTCTTTTCCGGGCCTTTGACATGTTTAAGATTTATCCGATCAACCGATGCGAGGCCTTCCCGGGTTCCGTGGGGATCATGACGGATGACCTTGTGGCTGGATTTTATACGAA
>CAZNDW010000013.1:0-11284 GCA_964571895.1 uncultured Planctomycetales bacterium | reverse complement strand
GAAGCTCCTTTCCTCTTTTTTAAACCCCAGCGATTCGAGATTTTCTTCGAGAACACCCGCCAGACGTTTGAGCTCATTTTCTCCGGAATCAACTCCTACCCAGATGATTCGAGGATTCTCCGTTTTGGGAAAAGCCCCCAAGTGATTTAAGCGGAAAGAAAAAGTAGGAAAGCATTCCAAGCTGGATTCCATTCCCTTAAGGACGGCTTCGATTTTTTCTTCGGAGATTTCTCTTAAAAATTTTAAGGTGAGGTGGATATGATCCGGTTGAACCCATTTGACATCGGCACCGCTTCTTTTCAAATCATCTTGGATGTCTTTTAGAATCTTCTGGATGTCACAATGGAGTTCAACCGCTATGAATGTCCTTAAGGTTTTTCCCATTTACATTAAAGATTTAAGAAGCAATTGAAGGGCCTTTGTTGTGGCCTGGGATTTGATGCGTTTTCGGGAACCTTTAAAGAGGCATTTTTCACAGAGGATCTCGTCATGGGCAGCGATGGCGATAAAAACGAGGCCAACGGGCTTCTGGGGAGAGCCCCCGGTTGGACCGGCAATGCCGGTTATGCCGATCCCGAAGTCAGTTTCGAGAATCCGACGGATTCCCTCGGCCATCTGTCGGGCGGCTTGGTTACTGACGGCGCCCTGCAGGACAAAGATCCGAGCAGGAATTCTTAGGAACTTGGTTTTAGCCTTATCGCTGTAGACAACCAATCCCAGTTGGAAAAAATTGGAGCTTCCCGGTATGTCCGTGAGCCGGTTGGATAACAAACCCCCGGTGCAGGACTCAGCCACCGCCAGCGTCTTTTTCTGGCTTATCAAAAGTTTTGCGACTTTTTGTTCTATGGTCACAAACACATTATGCCAAAAGATAAAGCCCTTGACAATCAGGTTTATTTCGAATAATATGAACCGTGCTTTCGGGATTTGGGTGTAAGTCCCAGCTGGTAGTAATTCCCGACGTTCGTCGGGATAAGCCTACGAGCACCCCCACGAAGTGCCCCGCCAAAGGCGGGACAGTGGGGGGTTAGCAGATCAAGTGAGATTCTTGAGCCAATAGTTCCACCTCCGCGGTGGATATCCCCCCTGCATTCTTGCAGAATGCAAGAAGGGGGGATGACAGCCTAGATGGGAGAAAGCAGAGAAGTTTCGTTAAAAGCCAAGGCATCCCCCAGAAGATGACCTCAACAAGCATCTTTGGAAGGGTGAGGTGTCTTATCCCATCGTCCCGAGAGTAAACCCTCTCGGGTTTTTTTATTAAGTCAGCTTTTAAGGGCCTCGCTGTCCCGGCTTCCCGTTGGGATAAACTGGCGGCGAATCAATCAAAGGGGATCGTCAAACAATGTTTAATACAATTCCAGAAATTGTTGAAGATTTAAAAAGAGGCAGAATGGTTATTGTCATCGATGATGAAGGTCGGGAAAATGAAGGCGATCTTCTCATGGCAGCCCAATTCGTTCGCCCGGAGGATATCAACTTTATGGCGAAAGAGGCCCGCGGCTTGATCTGTGTTCCCATGGAACAGGAAAGGCTCGATCAATTAGACCTTCATCCCATGAAGGACGAATCCAATCAAAAGCATCAAAAGTGCAACACCGGCTGGGCGATCTCGGTGGACGCCTCTTGTGGGGTGACGACCGGGATCTCGGCTTTCGACCGTGCCCAGACCGTGAAAGTTTTGATTGATCCGCGTTCAAAACCAACGGATTTGGTGACCCCCGGGCATCTTTTTCCTCTGCGGGCCAGAAAAGGCGGCGTTCTCGTGCGGGCCGGGCATACGGAAGCCACGGTGGATCTGATGCGTTTGGCGGGATTGTATCCGGTGGGTGTCATCTGCGAGATCATGAATGACGATGGAACGATGGCCAGAACCCATGATCTGATGGGATTTGCCAAGAAACACAATCTGAAGATTTGTACCATCAACAGCTTGATTGAATATCGTCGTAAGTACGAGAAATTGATTGAACGCTGTGTCGAAACGACACTCCCGACCGTATACGGTGAGTTTAAAATGATCGGCTATGAATCCAAAGTCGAGGGAGTCTGCCACATCGCCCTCGTTTACGGAAAGGTGGATGGAACCGTTCCGGAACTTGTGCGCGTTCAATCCGAATGCTTAACCGGCGATGTGTTTGGGTCGCTTCGTTGTGACTGCAATGCCCAGCTCCACGCGGCGGTCAAGGCGATCCGAGACAACGCCTCCGGCATCCTCCTTTATATGCGTCAGGAAGGAAGGGGTATTGGCCTGATCAATAAGATGAAAGCCTATAGTCTTCAAGACAATGGTCTCGATACGGTGGAGGCCAATAAGGCTCTGGGGTTCCCTGCGGATTTGAGAGATTACGGGATTGGGGCTCAGATCCTTGTGGATTTGGGGGTCCAGAAGATACGGCTTTTGACCAACAACCCGCGCAAGATCGTTGGATTGGAAGGTTACGGATTGACCGTGGTGGAACGCGTCCCTTTAAAGGTCCCGCACAATCCCACCAACGAGAATTATCTGAAAACCAAAAAGGATAAATTGGGACATCTGTTGTAGAAATTGTTTTGTGGTACGCTATGATGAAAATCCTGGAAGGGAAGCTCAAAGCTCAAAGGAAAAGATTTGCCATTGTCGTTTCTCGTTTTAACGATTTCGTAACGAAAAGGTTGCTGGATGGTTGCCAAAAGGAATTGTTGCGTTTAGGGATCAAAGAAAATCAAATCATGGTCATTGGGGTTCCGGGTGCCTACGAGATCCCCTTGGCAGCCCTTAAGGCCGCCCGAAGAAAAGATATTGATGCCGTGATCTGTCTGGGCGCGGTTATCCGGGGAGAGACCGTTCATTTTGATCTGGTGGCGCACGGCGCCGCCCGCGGGATTGCGCAGGTGGCGTTGACGACTGGAAAACCCGTCATCTTCGGGGTGCTGGCGACGGATACGGTCGATCAAGCTTATAAACGTGCCGGTAAAAGTGAGAATCGGGGCAGGCAGGCCGGCCGCGATGCCGTGCAGATGGCGGATTTGATGGATAGGCTCTCCCATGCGTAAACGCACTTTGGCTCGTGATTGGGCCTTAAAGATTTTGTATCAAACCGAGATGACGGCGCGATCGATCGACAGCATGGCAGAGGCGTTTTGGGCCGATGAAGGCCCCAAGGATCCGGAAATTATCGAATTCTGTAAAAGGCTCGTGGGGGGTGTCCAGGAGAACCTCAAAGCCATTGATGAAAAGATCTCTCAGTATGCCACCAACTGGCAGCTCAAGCGCATGGCTGTTATCGACCGTAATATTCTCAGGCTCGGCGTTTTTGAGCTGCACTATGCCCCTGATATCCCGCCCAAAGTCACGATCAACGAAGCCGTGGAATTAGCCAAGAAATACGGCGACCTCGAATCCGGAAAATTTGTTAACGGGATCCTCGATAAAATCCACAAGACGGAAGTCATTCCTCAAGGCCAGAAATTGTGATAGCCCCACAGAATCGATTTGCGGATCTGCATATTCACACCCACTACTCCGATGGCAGCTTATCCTGCGCTGAGGTGATTCAAGGGGCCGTACAGGCGGGGTTGTCGTGCATCAGCATCACGGATCATGACACCATAGAAGGCGTCGGCCCCGCCCGGCGCGAGGCCGAACAGTTTTCTCTGGAGGTCGTCCCCGGGATTGAGCTCTCCTCGGAGTGGGAAGGCAAAGACATCCATATCTTGGGATACTTCCTCGATTGTCAAAGTGATATTTTAAAAAGTGCGCTGGATAAGATCCAGGACGCAAGAATCCATCGGATCCAAGAGATGATTCAAAAACTTAAAAGTCAAGGGATTGATAATATCAGCCTCGAAGAGGTCTGTGCTTTGTCTCAGTCGAAGTCGGTTGGAAGACCCCATCTGGCTTCGGTTCTTCACAAAAAAGGATGGGTGAGCTCTCTGCGAGCGGCCTTTGACAAATATCTCGGCGAGGATTGTCCCGCTTACACGCCTAAGTACAAACAGAGTCCCTATCAGGCCATTGATTTGATTCGAAGATCAGGAGGGGTCGCGGTCTTGGCGCATCCGGTGGTCACCAATAAAGACGAGTTGATCGCTGGCTTTGTGGAGGCGGGCTTAAAGGGCCTGGAGGTTTATTATCCGAACGTCCCGGCCACGACGATCAGTTATTACGAAAATATCGCCCGCAAATATAATCTGATTATGACGGGCGGATCCGATGCCCATGGCGCAGTCAAAGACAATACCTTTATCGGCAAGGTGAAGGTCCCTTATAGGATCGTGGAACAGTTAAGACAGCTGGCTCATAGTCCATAGAGAAAAGACCGAAGGCTGTGGGTTTAGGCTGTCGACCGAGGACAATGACCGATATCGACTACATGAAAACAGCATTCCGATTGGCTCTCCGCGCCAAAGGAAAGACTTCACCCAATCCGTTGGTTGGTGCGCTGATTGTCCGGGGTCATCGGATCGTCGCCGAGGGTTGGCATAAGTATTGCGGAGCTGATCATGCGGAGGTCATGGCTTTAAAGAAAGCCGGCAGAAAAGCCCAAGGGGCAACCCTTTATGTGACTCTGGAGCCGTGCTCGTATTTCGGCCGGACTCCTCCTTGTGTGGACCCAATCATTGCCGCCGGGATCCGCGAGGTGGTTGTCGGGATGAAGGATCCCAATCCGCTCAACAATGGTAAATCTCTGGTGATGTTAAGACGGGCCGGAATAAAAATGAGGGTGGGGTTTTTAGAAGAGCCATTAAAGGAAATGAACGAAGCCTTCATCAAATACATCACAAAGAAACTCCCTTTCGTCGTCGCCAAGTGCGCGCAGACTCTCGATGGGAAGATTGCCACAGCCTCCGGCCGGTCCCAATGGATCACATCCCCGGCTTCTCGGGATTATGCCCATGCCCTCCGGAAGGATTTCGATGCGATTCTAGTTGGGATCAATACGGTCTTAAAAGACGATCCTTTCTTAAATGCGCCGGGGAAACGCAAGCCCATCAAGAAGATCGTCGTTGATACGCATTTACAGATTCCGATGAATGCCAACGTTTTTAAAGACACCGAACCCTCCAGCGTGATGATCGCCGCCACCGCAAAGGCAAAGAAAACAAAAATCCAACTCCTGCGGAAAAAGGGCGTTTGTGTTCTCATGGGTCCGGAATCCCACGGAGGAGTTCAACTGAAGTGGCTGTTGAGAGAACTGGCCAAAAGAGAGATTGCCAATCTCCTTATGGAAGGCGGAGGCCGGACGATTGGAGGCGCTCTCCGGGAGGATTTGGTCGACAAATTTCTGATTTTTATGGCACCCAAGATCATGGGCGATGAAAGGGCTCTGGGTTCTGTTTCCGGATTAATGGTAAGACACGTGGATGAATCGGTAAGGCTTTATGATGTCCGTGTCGAAAGATTGGGAGAGGATATTCTGATCGAAGGCTATGTTCACCGGAATCGTTGAAGAGAAAGGGCGGATTGCGGGCTTGGCCCGTCACAGGAATCTTTGCGTTTTGGAAGTGGCGTCGGGTAAGGTTTTTCGCGGAACAAAGATCGGAGACTCGATCGCGGTCAACGGTGTCTGCTTAACCGTGAGCAAGAAAGAAAGACACAGGCTTCTTTTTGAAGTAATGAGGGAGACCCTCTTCAAGACGACTCTCAAGGATTTGCGCGTCGAATCTCCCGTGAATCTCGAACGCGCCTTAAAGGCCGCGAGCCGTTTTGGGGGACACCTCGTCTGCGGTCACGTGGATGGAATCGGAACCATCACCCGGATTGTCAAAAAAGCCAACTCTGTGGAATTTCAAATATCTTTACCAACAAAGCTGGCCCGTTTTCTGGTCTCGAAAGGATCTGTTGGCGTGGACGGGGTCAGCTTGACCGTTGGGGAAGTTGAGGGAAATCGTTTCTCCATCTATCTTATTCCTTATACCTTAAAGAAGACCACCTTGGGGGACAAAAAACTTTTGGATCGTGTCAATATCGAGACGGATCTCATTGCCAAATATCTTTTTTATAGACGAAAAAGACCTCTTCGCTAATCTTTGTGGGTATCGTTTTGGAAGATTATGGATGAAGAAAAATTAGCTGCTTTAAAATCAGGGCATCAGGAGGCCCAAGAGACCCTTGAGACCTTATCAAAGGAATTGGCTGATATCAAGTTTGCCTTGGATATATCGACCATCGTGGCCATTACGGATCATACCGGCAAGATTGTTTATGCCAATGATAAGTTTTGTGAGATCTCAAAATATTCCCGTTTAGAGCTTTTAGGTCAGGATCATCGGATCATCAATTCCGGCTACCATCCTAAGGAATTTATCCGCGACCTCTGGAGGACGATCGCTAGTGGTAAGGTTTGGCAGGGAGAAATCCGCAACCGCGCCAAGGACCGAACAATTTATTGGGTTGACACCACGATCGTCCCTTTTTTGAATGAAAAAGGCAAGCCCTACCAATATGTTTCCATACGCCACGACATTACCAGCCGCAAGCTTTTGGAGGAGTCGATCGAAGAGCTTCCGCAAAGAATCCTTCAGGCCCAAGAGGCAGAGAAAGACCGGATCTCCAAAGATATCCACGACGATTTGGGACAGTCTTTAGCGACCTTAAAAATGGCGATGCAGTCAGCCATGGCGGAGTTTTCTTCCAGGGATGCTGGGATAAAAGAATCTTTCGAGAGGATGGTCCAAGACATGAACAGCATTATTGAAAAAACCCGCGGCATTGCCACGGGGCTGCGTCCGCCCACGCTTGAGGTTCTGGGCTTGGATGCGGCCGTCAAAGTGCTCCTAGAAGATTTTAGGAAAAAGGCAGGCCTAAAGCTGAAATGTTCCGGGGTAAGCTTAAATGATATTTTTTTCCAAACCGAGCCCATCAATTTTTATCGGATTATTCAAGAGGCCTTGAATAACGTCTCTAAACATGCTCAGGCGAGCAAAGTGGACATCCGTATGGAGCTTAAAGGTAATCGGTTGCTGGCCACAATTAAGGACAACGGAAAGGGTTTTTGTCATCCCCATCATCAAAAGAAGGATATCACTGATGAAATTATCCGGGGCTTAGGTCTTGCCATTATGGAGGAACGGACAAGATCTCTGGGAGGGGATTTTCACGTTTATTCTCAGATTGGAGAAGGGACGACGATCGCTTTTTCGATTCCCGTAACGCTTGACAATAAAAGAAAATGAGGCCAACTCCTTATAGAATCATTTTAGCCGATGACCATAGTATTTTTCGCGCCGGCCTTAAAAGCCTTATTGAAAAAGATCCCGGATTTAAGGTCGTGGCAGAAGCCCAAGATGGGGAGCAGTTGCTGGAAAGACTCCCATCGATAAAGAGCGATCTTATTGTTTTGGATTTATCCATGCCTAACAGGGACGGTTTGGAAACCCTTAAAGAAATCCGAGAAAGATATCCCCAAATCAAAATTTTGGTCCTCACCATGCTCAAAGATCCGGAGCATCTTAAATACGCCCTTACCCACGGCGCCAACGGGTACCTTCTGAAAGACGATGCGTATGATCAGTTGCTCATGGGGATCAGGATGATCTTAAAAAAAGGAAAACAGTTTGTTTCTCCGGCCATTTCCAGCGTTGTGATGGATCATTATATCCGTTCTATGGAGGAAGCCGACGCTTCCTCTTTGGAAATCCTCACCCAACGGGAGCGGCAAGTCCTCGGGCTTATTGCCAAAGGTCTTCCTAATAAAACCATCGCCAGCAAGCTCAAAATCAGCGTCCGCACCGTTGAAACCCACCGCGCCCATCTCTCCCAAAAACTTGGACTAAAAAATACCGCTGCTTTAGTCAAGTACGCCCTCGCCAAAGGCCTCGTTTGATCAAGCCGCTTTTTTCCATTCCAGAAATTGCGCCCAATCTGCGTAATTTTACGTAGGATTTTACGTAGATGACCTAATTTTCATTTACCATGCAGCCTTCTATACTTAAAGCAAAAGATTCATAGAACCATTCACGCAAGGAGATCATGATGAAATCTCGAATTCTCATCGTGGATGATCACGATGATTTCCGAAAAGCGGTCAGAGGGCATTTAGAGAAAAACGATTATTTAGGGCTGGAGATTTATGAGGCCACAACAGCCGAGATGGCGGTTGCCAAGGCTGCGTGTATAAAGCCCGAGCTAATTCTTATGGATATTAGTCTTCCCAGCGGCAGTGGTTTTTTAGCTTTGCGGGAGATCAAAAAGGATCATCCGGAGTGTGATGTGATTATCTTGACGATGTTTGAGGTGGAGTCCTTAAGGGAAATGGCCAAAGAATTCCAAGCCACGGATTTTATCGGCAAAAGCGAGGTCTATGAACGCTTGATTCCTGTGATCAACCGATGTCTTCAAAATCGCGATGGAAAAGTGAAGAAAAAAGGAGAAGGAGGGGGGTCCCATGAGGTATAAAAAGGCATTAGGGATTTTTCTTGTTTTGCTGTTCTCTTATTTATGTGTGCCCATAGGATACGCGGCAGAAAGAAAATCTGCGCCCCCATTCCCTCAATTAAGAGAAAAAGCCATTCTGACCCATGCTCCCCATGTCCCGCCGCCGATTACCAGAAAGCAAGCGGCTGTCGTTGAAGTTCATCTTAAGTCCGGAAGAAAAGTTGCCGAAATTAAGCCAGGCGTTAAATACGAATTTTGGACCTTTAATGACGACGTCCCGGGTCCTTTTATTCGTGTGCGGCAAGGGGATGTTTTGGAGGTTCACCATAAAAGCGACGACGCGACCGGCATGCCGCACAATATCGATCTCCATGCTGTGACCGGTCCCGGGGGCGGCGCAACCGTCACGACTGTTGTCAAGGGTGAAGAGCGAGTGGCTTGGTTTAAAGCGCTTCATCCGGGGTTATATGTTTACCACTGCGCTGCCCCGCCGGTCATGGATCATATCGCCAATGGCATGTATGGGTTAATATTGGTGGAGCCCAAGAAAGGTTTGCCGAAAGTCGATAAAGAATTTTACGTCATGCAAAGCGAATTTTATACTCTCCAATCCGGGCTTAAAACTGCAATAGCAGCGCCCAATCATAGCGGCGCCGCCGCAGAATCGACGAAATCCGATGATTTCTGGGGGGAAGAAACCGGCGAGGAAGCCAAAGGGCCGGACATTCTGCCGTTTTCCCATCAGGAAGGATTGAACGAGCACCCGAGCTTTGTTGTATTCAATGGGAGGGTTGGTTCTTTGGTTGGGGAGGGTGTGCTCAAAGCGAAAACCGAAGATAAAGTCCGCATTTATTTTGGCAATGGCGGCCCTAATTTGATTTCATCGTTTCATGTGATTGGAGAGATATTTGATAAGGTGTATAGAGAAGGAGATTTGGTGAGTCCTCCCGCGAGGAGCATTCAGACAACATTGATCCCTGCCGGCGGCGCGGCCGTTGTCGAGTTTGAAGTGGAGGTCCCCGGCGATTATACGTTGGTGGATCATGCCATATTTCGTGTGGAAAAAGGTAACGTCGGATATCTTAAGGTTGAGGGAGATCCCCGGCACGACATTTATGTCTCTGATCAGGATCCTGTCCGTTGTCCCGGATGCCTTGTGCACCCTTGAAGCAAAGGGGATGACTCATGGGTTATATCGCCCCAGAAAAGGAAATCAATCTTCTTCATCCTGAATCGCAACGGATGTACCGCCGGCTTGTTGAAGAATTGAGGATGGGTGTTTATATGGCCGATTCCCAGGGAAATTTGTTTTATGTCAACGATGCCTTCGTTTGGATTTTTGGTTATCAGAATAGAGAAGAGATGCTCGGTTTAAATTGGATCAACGAATTGTTTCTGAATCCTGAAGAAAAAGAACTTTTCCTAAAAAGCCTGGAGAAATTAGGATTTGTTCGCGATTATGTGGTGAAAAATAAACGAAAAGACGGCAGTATCGTTGCCTTGTCGGTAACGAGCCATTATATCCGCAATAATAAAGAAGAGGTCATCGGATTAGAAGGCGTTGTTGAAGATATCACAGAAAAGGAGTTCCTTGCCCGGGAATCACGAATCTTAACGAAGGCCGTTGAGCAAACCGCCGATCATATTATGATTACCGACCGGTGGGGAACGATTCTTTATGTCAATCCTGCTTTTGAAAAAACGACGGGTTATGAAGCCAGGGAAATTTTGGGCCGGACCCCTAAAATCCTCAAATCCGGAAGACATGGGAAAGATTATTATGAAGAATTATGGTCGACTAT
Source organism: uncultured Planctomycetales bacterium (assembly GCA_964571895.1). Classification (GTDB taxonomy): domain Bacteria; phylum Omnitrophota; class Gorgyraeia; order Zapsychrales; family JAHFFX01; genus CAZNDW01. The sequence continues at coordinate 1,126 of CAZNDW010000013.1, read as the reverse complement.
CCTAGCCGGTAAAATTTTTCATGCTCAGACCACCAATAAAAATAAAAAGGGTGAGCTTTACGTGGCGGATCAGACGGTCTCTCCCATAAAGAATCCAAATGGCGAGGTAACCCATTTTGTCTCTGTCTGGAAGGATATTACTGAAAGGGTGCGCTTGGAGGAACAATTAAAAGATGAAAAGCGTAAGCTCGAGGAAATCGTGGGCTTTGATGAAAAGGTTAGCTCTATGAGAAAATTAGACCGGCTGTTTGACTTCGTTGTTGACAAAACTACGGAAATCCTCAACGCGGGTAAGTGCTCGGTCATGCTGATCGACCATCGGCAGGGAGAGCTCTGCATTAAAGGAGCCAAGGGATTTGAGGAGAATATTTTCGAGCATACGGTGAAGATAGGAGAATCCATCTCTGGTTTGGTCGCCCAAGAAGGGAAGCCTTTACTGGTTAAGGATATTCAACAAGAGCCCAGATTTCGGCATAGGGCCAGATCTTCTTACGCGGGACCTTCTTTTATGAGCGTTCCCATTAAGAGGGATGAGGAAACCATTGGGGTCATCAATGTGGCCGAGAAGGGAAAAACGAAAGACGAATCCTTCGATGAAATCGACTTGAAGATTCTCTGCTCCATCTCACGGGAGGTTCTGGTTGCCATTGAAAACTTGAAGATGTATAAGGAGCTGCTTTTCCTGACGATTACAGATTCCCTGACCGGTCTTCACAATTTTCGGCATTTCAGCAAAACTCTGGATTATGAGCTTAAAAGAACAAAGAGGCTCTCCCGGCCGCTGGGTCTGATGATGATCGATATGGATCACTTTAAATCCTACAATGATGATTATGGCCATCTCGAGGGGAATAGGCTGCTTAAAGGGATCGGCGAGATTTTGCAGAAGAATGTGCGTGAAATTGATATCCTCTGCCGCTACGGAGGGGATGAGTTTGCCGTTATTCTTCCTGACACCGGGAAAGAGGAAGCCCAGGCCGTTGCCGAAAGATCAAGAATAGCCGTCCTCGAAGCCAATTTCAGACGCCCTGTGACGATCAGCATAGGAATTGGGGTGTATGTGCAAAATATGGGCCGGTACGAATTAACCTCCAGGGCCGATGGGGCGCTCTATGAGGCTAAGAAG
>CAZNDW010000012.1:0-22985 GCA_964571895.1 uncultured Planctomycetales bacterium | reverse complement strand
GATATACATCGGGACTGGGTCGGAGTGCCGACCTCCGAAGGAGCGTCGGAGCGACGAAAAACAAGAAGCCCCCGACTTCAGTCGGGGGAGCGTCACTTTGCCCCTGTAGCTCAGGTGGTAGAGCACGTCCTTGGTAAGGACGAGGTCACCGGTTCAAGACCGGTCGGGGGCTTTGGTTAAGGACTCCAATATTTCGTCACATCGGAATTTCAAAAGCGAAATTCCGATTCCCCGCTGCTTTCTTACGAAAGCAAAGCGCGGGGGACAAGATAGGCAGAAAATTCCGATGTGACCCCCGTGCTCAGCTTTGCCTGCCTGACGGCAGTCAGGCAGGCAAAGCTACGGGGCCCGAAGGGAAGATAGTGCACGAGCGTAAGCGAGTGCCTATCTTGCAGGGATAAAAATGCGCGAGATTATTCAGCTGGAATGCACCGAGTGTCGTCGGATCAATTACACCACAACCAAAGACAAGAAAAAAAATCCCGACCGATTGGAACTCAAAAAATACTGCCGGTTTTGTCGCAAGCACATTCTCCATCGCGAAATCAAGAAGTGAGAGTAAGCTTAGGCCTGTAGCTCTAATTGGTAGAGCAACGGTCTCCAAAACCGTGGGTTGTAGGTTCGAATCCTGCCAGGCCTGTTTGTTCATTTGTCTGGCAGCCCTGTACCAGAACAGACACTCCGTGTTCGGTACAGGGTGGCAGGTCATCTTAAAATGATTGGAAAAATCCGGAAATTTTTTATGGAAGCGGCCTCGGAGCTTAAAAAGGTTTCTTGGTCCACAAAACAAGAACTGATGGAAGCCACTTGGATTGTGATCATCAGCTCTTGTGTGCTGGGTCTTTTTATTGGAATAACCGACTTTGTTCTTTCAAAATTGGTGGGCCTATTAATCCAATAGGGTAATGATTATGAAGTGGTACGTGGTTCACACACAAACCGGTGCAGAAGAAAAGGCCAAGGCGGGCCTGGAAAGCCGAATGGCTTCCACCGATTTAAAGAAATATGTCGGGGAGGTCGTTGTCCCCACCGAGCAGGTTTCGGAAATCCGAGCGGGAAAGAAGCGCATCTCGAGCCGTAAATTTTTTCCGGGATATATTCTCCTGAAAATGGAGATGAATAAAGAAAGCTGGTATTTGATTAAGACCACTCCGGGCATCACCGGTTTTATTGGTCCCGGCCATCGCCCCACACCTCTCAGTGCAGAAGAGGTTGAAACCATCCTGAAGCGGACGACCGACACCGAAACCAAGCCCAGCCCTAAAATCATTTTTGAAATTGGAGAGCCTGTTCGGATCGCGCAAGGGCCGTTTGCCAACTTTAACGGCACGGTGATGGAGGTTTATCCGGATCGGGGAAAATTAAAGGTCAGTGTCGCGATCTTCGGACGGGCCACTTTGGTGGAATTGGAGTACTGGCAGGTCGAAAAGGTTTAAAGCCATGGCGAAAGAAGTGGTTGCGCAAATCAAGCTCTATGTTCCGGCGGGTCAAGCCAACCCGGCCCCGCCGGTCGGTCCGGCCCTGGGCCAGCATGGGGTCAACATCATGATGTTCTGCAAGCAGTTCAACGAGCGCACCAAAGGCAGAGAAGGACTGATCCTGCCGGCGATCATCACGGTTTATAAAGATAAATCCTTTGATTTCCTCATCAAATCGCCTCCCAGCTCTGTCTTAATCAAAAAGGCCGCCAACTTGGCGAAGGCCTCAGGCCAGGCGGGAAAAGAAAAGATTGCCAGTCTTAATCGAAAACAAATCGAAGAGATTGCGAAGCAGAAAATGGAAGATTTAAATACCAGTGACGTCAAACAGGCCGTCAAAGTGGTCGCGGGCACGGCCCGCAGCATGGGCATTGAGGTGGTTGACTAGAGGTATTCCATGGTGAGATTGAGCAAACGAATGAAGCAAATCGAGGATCTCCGCAAGACGAACAGGACCTATTCTCTGGAAGAGGCCATATCGAATGTGACCCAATTCCCTAAAGTAAAATTTGATGAGATGGTGGAGCTGCATTTCCACTTGGCGATCGATATGAAGGATTCTGAACAGTCCGTGCGCGGGACGGTCCTGTTGCCCCACGGAACCGGCAAGACCATCCGGATCGCGGCCTTCTGCAAGGGGGAGAACGCCCAAAAGGCCCAGCAGCTGGGTGCGGATCATGTCGGGGCTGAGGATTTGATCGAAAAAGTCTCCAAAGGATTTTTGGAATTTGATTGCGTGATCGCCACTCCGGACTTAATGCGGGAGCTCAGCAAACTCGGCAGGATTTTAGGCCCCCGGGGACTCATGCCGAGCCCCAAAATAGGCACGGTCACCCCCGACATTGAACGGGCGATCAAAGAGGTCAAAGCCGGCAAGGTGGAATTCAAGGTGGACAAGCAAGGGGGCATCCATATCGGCATTGGCAAACGTTCGTTTACAGCGGATCAGCTGCTGCAAAATGGAAGAGCTATTGTGGAGGCCATTGAGCATGCCAAACCCGCCGGAATCAAAGGGAATTTTATTAAAAGCTTGTTTGTTTCCTCAACCATGGGACCAGGGTTAAAGGTGGCGCTGTGAGCAAAGTGGGAGAGATCGTTCGTAAGAGTCTGGTGACCCATATTAAAAAGGGGATCGAGAACCGAACGAGCACGTTTCTTCTAAGCTTTACGCGTGTCTCCGGCCCCCAGATGAATACCCTGCGCAAGACCTTGAAAACGATGGGAGCTGAATTTCATGTCTCCCGCAACCGAATGGCCCAGCGGGCCTTGAGAGATTTGAATCTTGAAAACCTTGCCCAGAACATTCAAGGACAGATGGCTTTTGTCTGGAGTGATGCGGATGCCCTGGAGGTCTCTAAGGCCTTGGTCAAATTCGTTAAAGAATATGAAGGCATGGCGATTGGGCCAGGGTTTCTGCAGGGAGCTGTCTTAGAGAAAAAAGATATCGAACGGATGTCCGATTTACCATCGAAGAAGGTATTGATGGCAGCGCTCTTAGGGACGTTGCAGCTTCCTTTGGTGAGGTTGGCGGGTGCTTTGAATGGGAAGACCCGCGAGCTTCTGTTTTTACTGAAGACATTAAGCGAAAAGAAATAGGAGGAAAATAAAATGGCAGAAAGCAACGTGGCAGAAAAGACACAAGAGAAAACGCTCTCTCCCAAGTTGGAAGATCTCGCCAAGGTGATTGGGGGTTTGACCGCTTTGGAGCTGGCCGATCTGGTCAAGAGCCTGGAGACCAAATTTGGCATCACCGCCAGCGTCCCGATAGCGGCCGGCCCAGCCCTGGGTCAGGCTCCAGTTGGCGGCGCTCCAGCGGCTGCTGAAGAAAAGACAACCTTTGATGTGGTTTTAAAAGAAACCGGCCCCAATAAGATTTCCGTGATCAAGGAAGTGAGAGCGGTCACCAACCTGGGATTGAAAGAGGCCAAAGATCTGGTGGAAGGGGCTCCCAAAACCGTGAAAGAAGCGGTGTCGAAAGAAGAGGCCGAAGAGCTCAAGAAAAAGCTGGAAGCGGCCGGGGCCAAAGTCGAATTGAAATGAAAAAGCTCAGCATAAAAAATTTCAGTAAATTTTCGGACACGTTCCATCTGCCGAGTCTTTTGGATATCCAATTGGAGTCCTATACCCATTTTCTCCAACGGAGCGTCGCCTCAGAAAAACGGGCGGATCAAGGGTTGGAAGAGGTCTTGCGGGAGGTCTTCCCCTTGGAAAGTTATGACGGCCAGATCCGTTTGGAGTACATCAGCTATACGCTCGGCAAAGAAAAATATTCCTGCTATGAGTGTCAAAGGCGGGGCATGACCTATGCGGCTCCTTTAAAGGTCAAGCTGCGCTTGATCTCCCCCATTGATATCAAAGAGCAAGAGGTTTATTTCGGTGATTTTCCATTAATGACCGAGACCGGGACCTTCATCATCAACGGCGATGAGAGGGTCGTGGTTTCCCAGATCCAGCGTCCGCCGGGGGTCTCCTTCGAAGAAGAGGTGCACCCCACCGGCAAAAGCATTTATCACGGCCGCATCATTCCCTCCCGGGGCGCGTGGTTTGAAATCAAATACGACTTAAACGATGTCCTTTTGGCTTATATTGACCGTAGAAGAAATTTTCCCGCCACCCAGATTTTAAGGATCATGGGCCTCTCTGGCCCCGAAGAGATGCAAAAGATGTTGGGCGAAGGTTTTGAAAAACTCAAACCCACCTTAGAACGAGACCACACCACCTCCAAAGAAGAAGCCCTCCTGGATTTTTATCGGAAGATGCGCCCCACGGAACCAGCCACCATGGAAGTCGCCGAGACTTTATTCTTCCGGTTGTTTTTTGATCCCAAACGATATGATTTAAGCAAAGTCGGCCGCCATATCATCAACAGAAAATTACAGACGAACGTCCCTCTGGATAACCGCGTCTTGGATACAACGACCGTTATTGCCGTCATCCGGTATCTTTTGACCCTCAGAGAAGGCAAAGGCGAAACCGACGATATCGACCATTTGGGCAATCGCCGGATCAAGACCGTGGGAGAGCTCGTTCAAAATCAGGTGCGGATCGGACTGGCCCGCTTGGAACGGTCGATTAAGGAGCGGCTGGTTGTGATGAGCAATTTTGAAAATTTGACGGCCCATCACCTGGTCAATTCCAGATTATTTTCTAATCAGATCCAGGATTTTTTTGCCCGCAGCCAATTGTCGCAGTTTATGGATCAGGTCAATCCCTTGGCGGAGATGACCCATAAAAGGCGGTTGAGCGCTCTGGGGCCCGGCGGGCTCTCGCGGGAGCGCGCCGGTTTCGAGGTCCGGGATGTCCACCCCACCCACTACGGCCGGGTCTGTCCCATCGAAACCCCCGAAGGCCCGAATATCGGATTGATTGCCTCCTTAACGACGTGTGCCCGTGTCAATGAGCTGGGCTTCATTGAAACCCCCTATCGCAGAGTCATCAATGGCCGGGTCACCAAAGAAATCGAGTACTTGACCGCGGATGTGGATCAGAATAAATACATTGCCCAGGCCAATGCCTCCGTAGACAAAGACGGCCATTTTTTGGAAAAAGAGGTGGCCTGCCGCTTTCGAACGGATTTTCCTAAGGTGAAACCGGAAAAAGTCGATTATATGGATGTTTCGCCCAAGCAGCTGGTCTCGGTGGCGACCTCGCTCATTCCCTTTCTGGAGCACGACGATGCCAACCGGGCGCTCATGGGATCCAACATGCAGCGTCAGGCGGTTCCCTTGATGGTGACGGAGATTCCGTGCGTGGGAACCGGGATGGAGGAGAAAGTGGCCAGGGATTCCGGGGTTATGGTGATCGCCCGAGGATCCGGAAAAGTGACCAAAGTGGATGCCAGGGAAATTGTGATCGGTGACACCGTCTATCCCTTAAAAAATTTTTTACGATCGAATGCCAATACCTGTGTGAATCAAAAGCCCATTGTGCAGCTGGGCGAGGTGGTGGAAAAAGGACAAGTCATTGCCGATGGAATTGCGACCCAAGACGGACGGTTGAGTTTGGGGCGTAATGTGCTAGTCGCCTTCATGCCCTGGCGCGGGTACAACTTTGAGGACGCCATCTTGGTCAGCGAGAAACTCGTTCGAGAGGACAAATTCACGTCGATTCATATTGAGAAGTTTGAAATTGAGGCCCGTGAGACCCGCTTGGGAAACGAAGAGATCACCCGCGATATCCCCAATATCAGTGAGGAGGCCTTAAAAGATTTGACGGAAGACGGCATCGTGCGGATTGGGGCGGAGGTTAGAGCCGGCGATATTTTGGTCGGCAAAGTCACGCCCAAAAGCGAAAAGGAGCTGTCTCCCGAAGAGAGGCTCTTGCGGGCGATTTTCGGGGAAAAGGCAGCGGATATCCGGGATACGTCTTTGACCCTTCCTCCGGGAATCGAGGGGGTCGTCGTGAATGTGGAAATTTTCCAGCGTCTGGAACGGGGAAGAAAATCGAAAGAAGACAAGACCAAAGAGACAACCGCGATCTCTCAAATCAAAGAATATTATGAACAGGAGATCGAATTCATTGAATCGGAGAAGGAGAAAAAGCTCTGCAAAATTTTAGGCCTGGATAAGAAGCAATTGAGCAGGATAGACACGGATGATTTAGCCAATGACGATGAAACCCGCCAAATCGTGGGTTTCTATAACGATAAAATCAAGGAGCTCCTGGAGGAACAAGAGCAGGAGATTGATCGCCTCCGGCGGGGCGATGAACTGCCGGCGGGAGTCTTAAAGAGGGTCGTTGTGTATGTGGCCACCAAGAGAAAACTGGCGGAAGGCGATAAAATGGCCGGGCGCCATGGGAACAAAGGGGTTGTGGCCAGGATCCTTCCGGAAGAAGATATGCCGTTTCTGCCGGATGGCACACCGATCGAAGTGGTTTTAAATCCCCTGGGCGTTCCTTCCCGTATGAATGTCGGGCAGCTTTTGGAAACCCATTTGGGATGGGCCGCTAACGCCTTGGGTTTTTATGCGGAAACCCCGGTCTTTAACGGCTCGACAGAAGAAGATATTCGAAAATTGCTCAAGGAAGCCGGGCTTCCAGAAACCGGCAAAACCACTGTTTGTGATGGGCATACGGGGTTTCCCTTTGATCAACAGGTGACCGTGGGCTACATCTATATCATGAAGCTCATTCACCTTGTTGATGAAAAAATTCACGCCCGTTCCATCGGTCCCTATTCTTTGGTGACCCAGCAGCCCTTAGGCGGCAAGGCCCATTTCGGCGGACAGCGGTTCGGGGAAATGGAGGTCTGGGCCTTGGAGGCCTATGGCGCGGCCTATACCCTTCAAGAGATGCTGACCGTCAAAAGCGATGATGTCGCGGGCCGAAGCCGGATTTATGAAGCCATTGTCAAAGGAGAACAGAAATTTTCCTCCGGAACACCGGAGTCCTTTAACGTGCTGATCAAAGAGCTGCAGGGTTTGTGCCTGGATATCCGATTGGAAAAACCCCAAGAGAAACTTCCAGAAAAATCGCAGGCGAAAGAGGAGCACGGAAAGATCCATGGCTGAATTGGAAGATAAAAATCGCGACCGAATCACCATTAAGATCGCCTCCCCTCAGGTGATTCGTTCCTGGTCCTATGGTGTGGTCAGAAAGGCCGAGACCCTCAATTACCGGACGCTCAAACCGGAAAAAGACGGGCTTTTCTGTGAGAAGATTTTTGGCCCGGTGCGGGACTGGGAATGCAATTGCGGCAAATATAAAGGAATCAAATTCAAAGGCATCACCTGTGATCGCTGTGGGGTGTTGATCACCCGGTCTTCCGTACGACGGGAGCGGATGGGGCACATTGAACTGGCCTGTCCCGTGACCCACATCTGGTTTTACAAGGCCGTTCCCAGCCGTTTGTCCGCTTTAATACAAATCGGATTGAGGGATCTGGAGAAGGTCATCTATTATGAGGAATACGTCGTTATTGATCCGGGAGACACCCCTCTCAAGAAAAGAGATTTGTTATCCGAAGAACAATATCAAGATGCCTTGGCCAAATACGGCAATGTCTTTAAAGCCAAGATTGGGGCCGAGGCGGTTCGTGATCTTTTAAAAGAGCTGGATTTGACTCAACTGTGTAAGAAGCTGCGCAATGATCTGGAGAAGGCCAACCCCGTCAGCACCAACGCCAAGAAGACCGCCAAGACCCTCAAATTGACCGAAGATTTTAAGAGCTCCGGCAATATTCCGGAATGGATGGTTTTGGAGGTCCTGCCCGTGATCCCGCCGGATTTGCGGCCCTTGGTTCCTTTGGAAGGGGGACGATTCGCCACCTCGGATTTGAACGATTTGTATCGCCGGGTCATCAACCGCAACAACCGCCTGAAAAAATTGCTGGATCTCAAAGCCCCTGAAATCATCATCCGCAATGAAAAACGAATGCTGCAGGAGTCCGTGGATGCCTTATTGGACAACGGCCGCCACGGCCGGCCGGTTTTGGGCTCAGGCAATCGTCCTTTAAAGTCTTTATCGGACATGCTGAAAGGAAAACAAGGACGTTTTCGCATGAATCTTTTGGGAAAGCGCGTGGATTATTCCGGACGATCCGTCATCGTGGTGGGACCGGATTTAAAATTGCACCAGTGCGGCCTCCCCAAGAAGATGGCCCTGGAGCTTTTTGAACCGTTTATTATCCGCCAGCTTCGGGAAAAGGGATTTGTTCATACCATCAAAGGGGCCAAGCGGATGGTGGAACGCGCCAAGATCGAGGTGTGGGATATCTTGGATGAGGTGATCAACGATCATCCGGTGATGCTCAACCGTGCGCCGACGCTGCACCGTTTGAGCATTCAGGCCTTTCAGCCCGTTTTGATCGAAGGCAAGGCCATCAAATTGCATCCTTTGGTGTGCACCGCCTTCAACGCGGACTTTGACGGCGATCAGATGGCGGTTCATGTCCCCTTGTCTTTGGAGGCCCAGATCGAATGTCGGCTGGAGCTTTTGTCCGTTAATAATCTTTTCTCTCCGGCGGACGGCCGTCCGGTCGTGGCTCCCACTCAGGATATGATCATGGGTCTTTATTATCTGACGAAAGATAAATTCGATGCTGATCAGAATCCCAATCCCAAAGTTTTTTCCACGCCCCAGGAGGTTATGATTGCCTACCATGACGGGTATTTGGATTTGCACGGCCACATCCGGTTAAAAATTCCGGGACCGGTGTGGGGTCAAGAAAAGCCTTCTTTGATCATTCCCGAGGGGCAGGCCGTCCCGCCGGAGGAAGCCAAGAGAAAGAAAGGCCATCCCTTGCCCCAAAGCCTTATTGTTGAAACGACCGTGGGACGGGTCATTTTCAATGAGCTGCTGCCCGAGGCATTTGGCTTTGTGAACCAAACCTTGGACAAGAAAAGGGTCGGCGAGACCATCTCCGATTGTTATAAACGATTTGGCCAGTATCAAACGATTCTCCTATTGGATGTTTTAAAGGAGCTGGGCTTTAACTGGGCGACGCTGGCCGGGATATCCATCTCCATAACGGATTTGACCATTCCTCACGAAAAAGACGAGGCCCTTAAAGCCGCCAAGCAGGATGTGGCCAAGATCGAGGATCAGTACCGCAAGGGAATCATCACCGGACGGGAACGATACAACAAAATCATCGACGTCTGGACGCACACAACCGAGGCGTTATCCGATTATGTGTTCAAACAGATGGACCCTTTCAATCCGGTTTTTATCATGGCGGATTCGGGGGCCCGGGGATCGAGGCTGCAGATCCGGCAGCTCTCCGGGATGCGGGGACTCATGGCCAAACCATCGGGCGAGATCATCGAAAGTCCGATCACCGCCAGTTTCCGTGAAGGCCTCACGGTTTTGGAATACTTCATCTCCACCCACGGGGCCCGTAAGGGTCTGGCGGATACGGCCTTAAAGACCGCTGATGCGGGGTATCTGACACGGCGTCTGGTGGACGTGGCGCAGGAGATCGTTATCACGGAAGAAGACTGCGGCACCTTGAATGGAATTACGGTCTCGGCGATCGTAGAAGGAGATGAGGTCGTTGTCAGCCTCAAAGAACGGATTGTGGGCCGGGTCGCGCTGGACAGCATCGTGGATGTCGTAACCGACCAATTGGTCGTAGAGGCCGGTCAGGATATTTCGGAAGAAAAAGCCGATACGATTGAGCAGCTGGGCATTGAGAAAGTTCGTATCCGAAGCGTCTTGACCTGTGAGTCGGAGCGGGGGGTCTGTGTCAAATGTTATGGCCGGAATCTGGCTACCCAGCGGCTGGTAGAGATTGGGGAGGCCGTGGGTACCATCGCGGCGCAAAGTATCGGTGAGCCCGGCACTCAATTGACCATGCGCACCTTTCATATTGGAGGGACCGCCAGCCGCACCATCGAGCAGTCGTATCTGCGTTCGAAAAATGCCGGGGTTTTGAAATACCATCAGTTAAGGGTGGTGGGAAAAGGCAATCAATATATTGTCTTGAATCGAAACGGATCGATCAGCATCAACAGCGAGTTCGGCCGAGAATTTGAAAGACACCAGCTGCCCCAAGGGGCGGTGATCAGTGTGGCGGATGGGGCGTCCGTTGACAAAGATGTGGTCTTTGTCACGTGGGATCCCTATACCATTCCCATTATCACCGAAGTCAAGGGAACCGTTAACTCGGAAGACCTTGTGGAAGATGTGACGGTCCGGCAAGAGCAAAACCCGGTGACCGGGATTACCGAGAGGGTCGTGGTGGAGCACAAGCAGGAGTATCATCCGCAGATTGTCATTACCGACGATCACCAGGAGGTGGTGGGGATTTATTCGATTCCCGCTGGGGCTCATATTCTGGTGAAAGATAAACAAACAGTCAATGCGGGTGATCTGGTTGCCAAAATCCCCCGGGTCGCCGGTAAAACCAGAGACATCACCGGCGGGCTCCCGCGGGTGGCGGAGCTCTTTGAAGCCCGCCGACCTAAAGATCCTGCCATCATCAGTGAGATCGATGGATTTGTTGAGTTCGGAGAAGCCCGCAAGGGTTTAAGGACCATCATTGTGAAAAGCCCAACGGGGATGATCAAAGAATATACCCTGCCTCACGGGAAGCACCCCAATGTTTATAAAGGAGACCGGGTCCTTGCGGGTCAGCAGTTGACCGACGGCCCCGTTGTCCCCCAGGATATCTTGAGGGTCTGCGGAGACAAGATTCTTCAGGAATATTTATTGAATGAAATCCAAGAGGTCTATCGTCTGCAGGGGGTGCGGATCAATGACAAGCACATTGAGCTCATCATTCTGCAGATGCTGAAAAAAGTGAAGATTGAAGATGCCGGAGACACAGAGCTTTTGATCGGAGAGCAGGTGGATCGGATTTATTTCCGGAAGGTGAATCAAGCCGTATTGAAGAAAAAAGGAAAGCCGGCCTCGGCCACTCCTTTATTATTAGGGATTACGCGGGTCTCGCTAACGACCGATAGCTTTATTTCCGCCGCGAGCTTCCAAGAGACGACGAGAGTCTTGACGGAGGCAGCGGCATCTGGTAGAGTTGATTATTTGCGTGGTTTAAAAGAGAACGTCATCGTCGGGCATTTGATCCCGGCCGGAACGGGCCTTAAAAGATATGATGACGTGGAGATCATGAAATATGCCGACCATCTCCCAGTTGATCAGATTCAGAAGAAACCAGAAGCTCAAGAAAAGTAAATCACCGGCTTTGACCGATTGTCCGCAGCGCCGGGGGGTCTGCCTGCAGGTCCGAACCATGACCCCGAAAAAACCGAACTCCGCTTTGCGTAAGATCGCCCGCGTTCGTTTATCGAATGGGATCGAGGTGACTTCCTATATTCCCGGCGAAGGCCATAATCTTCAAGAGCACTCCATCGTTTTGGTGAGGGGCGGGCGGGTGAAGGATCTCCCGGGAGTTCGCTATCATATTGTCCGTGGGACCTTGGATGCCGCTGGTGTGGCTAAAAGAAAAAAATCCCGCTCAAAATACGGAGCAAAAAGAGAGAAATGAGAAGACGAAGAGCCGAAAGACGAGGAATCCAGCCGGATCGCAAGCACAATAGCGAGATGGTGGGCCGGTTTGTCAATATTGTGATGTCTCAAGGTAAAAAGACCATCGCCGAAAAGATTGTCTATGGGGCCCTGGATCTCTTGGGTCAAAAGACTCAGGAAGACAGCCTGAAGGCCTTTAATAAAGCCGTTGAAAATACCCGTCCCCGTCTTGAGGTCAGGCCCCGGCGAGTCGGGGGGGCCACCTACCAAATCCCTATTGAGGTCTCGACCTCGCGCGGGCATTCGCTGGCCATGCGTTGGATGAGAGATCTGGCCATGTCGAAGAAAGGGAAACCCATGGTGGTCAAGCTGGCTGATGAATTGCTGGCGGCTTATAAGGGAGAAGGGGCGGCGATCAAAAAGCGCGATGAAACGCATAAAATGGCCGATGCCAATAAGGCCTTCATGCATTTGAGGTGGTAGAAAATGGCATTGGTTGTCAAACAAGCCCCTTTGGAAAAAATTAGGAATATCGGCATCATTGCCCACATCGATGCCGGTAAGACAACGACTACGGAGCGCGTCCTTTATTACACCGGGGCCATCCACAAGATGGGAACCGTGGATGAGGGAACGGCCACCATGGATTGGATGCCTCAGGAGCAGGAGCGCGGGATCACGATCACCGCCGCCAATACCACCTGCTTCTGGAGAGACTGCAGGATCAATATCATTGATACCCCCGGCCATGTGGATTTCACGGTCGAGGTGGAGCGGTCGTTAAAGGTCTTGGATGGAGCGGTTGTCGTTTTTTGTGCGTGCGGCGGGGTTCAGCCCCAAACCGAGACGGTCTGGCGTCAGGCCGACCGCTATCATGTCCCCCGGATTGCCTTCATCAATAAAATGGATCGCGTGGGGGCCGGATTCGACAAGGTGATTACAGAGATGTATGAGCGCCTGGGAGCCCACGCCGCAGCGATCCAAATACCGGTTGGCTCGGAAGACAGCTTTTCCGGCATCATTGATCTGATTGGAGAAAAATATATTACCTATAAAGATAAAGAGGGGATGGAATTGGTTCGGGCGGAAGTCCCCGCGGATTGGAAAGACAAAGTCAAGGCGTACCGACACAAGCTTCTGGAGAAGCTGGCCGAGGTTGATGACAAAATCATGGAAAGCTTTATCGAGGATAAAGATATTTCCCCGGAAGAGATCAGCGCCGGGGTCCGTCGAGTCGTTTTAGGGAGCAAGTTTGTTCCGGTTTTTTGCGGCGCCTCCTTAAAGAACAGGGGCATTCAGTTGTTGCTGGATGGTGTCTGCGATTATCTTCCCTCTCCCTTGGAGGTCCCGCCCATTCAAGGCCTGAATCCGGAAACGGAGCAGCCCGTGGAGCTGAAGGCAGCCCCCGAGGGATCTCTGAGCGCGCTTATTTTTAAAGTGGCCTCTGATCCTTATGTGGGAAAATTGTTTTATACGCGCATCTATTCGGGAACGATTGTCACAGGAACTCCCATCTATAATTCTTCACGCAAAGTCCGGGAAAAGATCTCTAAGGTCGTGGTCATGCACGCCAATAAGCAGGAGATCGTCCCTCAAGCCTCTGCCGGAGAGATTATCGCCTTGGTTGGCTTAAAAGAAAGCAAATCCGGCGACACCCTCTGTGATCAAAAAGCGCCGCTGGTCATTGAAAGCATGCGGGTCCCGGAGCCGGTCGTTTCCATGGCCATCGAACCGAAATCCAAGGCCGATCAGGATAAGCTGGGATTGATCCTCAAGAAATTCCTCGATGAAGACCCTTCTTTGCGGATGAAGTATGACACCGAAACCGGCGAAACGGTGATCTCGGGGATGGGGGAGCTTCATCTGGAAATCATTATCGATCGGATGCGCCGGGAGCATAATCTGGAAACCAACATCGGCCGTCCGCAGGTCGCTTATAAAGAAACCATCACCCAGAAGGTGAAGGGCGCGGTGGGTAAATTTATTTCCCAGACTGGCGGCCGCGGTCAATACGGGCATTGCGTGATCGATGTGGAACCCTCCGAACGGGGCCAGGGAATTGTTTTTATCAATAAAATCCGGGGAGGGGTGATCCCCCGGGAGTTTATCAAGCCCGTGGAAGAAGGGGTGAGAATCGCCGCCTCCAGCGGGATTTTGGCCGGTTATCCGGTGATCGATATTACCGTGACGTTGATCGACGGCTCCTATCATGAGGTGGACTCCAGTGAGATCGCCTTCCAGCTGGCCGGCAAATACGCCTTGCAGGAAGCGCTGCAGAAAGGACGATCCATCTTTTTAGAACCCATCATGGATATTGAAGTGACGGTCCCCGAAGAATTCATGGGGGCCGTGATCGGCGACTTGAATTCAAGGCGGGCGAAGATCGCGGCGATGGAAACTCGAGGAAAACTCAAGAGCGCCCGCTGCGAGGTGCCATTGGCCGAGGTTTTGGATTATGCCAATGCCCTGCGTTCCTTGTCTCAAGGACGGGCTACCTTTTCCATGGAGCCCACCTTTTACGCCGAGGCCCCCCACACCATTGCCGAGAAGATCATAGGCGCCCGGGCCCAGGCGATAAACAAAAAATAAAATGAATAGGCCGTTTAAAAAATTAAAGAAGTTTTAAAACACTGGAGGGAACTCGTCATGGCTAAAGGAAAATTCATCAGAAACAAACCGCACTTAAACGTCGGCACCATTGGTCATGTGGATCATGGCAAAACGACGCTCAGCTCCGCGATCACCATTGTCTTAAGCAAAATGGGATTGGCGGAAGCGCGAACCTACGACTCCATCGACAATGCTCCGGAGGAAAAAGAAAGAGGCGTCACCATCAATATTTCCCACCTGGAGTACGAGACGAAAGCCAGGCATTACGCCCATATCGACTGTCCGGGGCACGCCGACTACATCAAAAATATGATCACCGGCGCCGCCCAAATGGACGGGGCGATTCTGGTTGTGTCAGCGGCGGATGGCCCGATGCCTCAGACCAGAGAGCACATCCTCTTGGCCCGTCAGGTGAATGTGCCCTCCATTGTCGTCTTTTTGAATAAATGCGATCAGGTCCAGGACAAAGAGCTTTTGGATCTGGTGGAGATGGAGATTCGGGATCTCTTGACAAAGTATAAATTCCCGGGCGACAAAACCCCGATTATCAAGGGAAGCGCTTTGGAGGCGTTAAACAACTTGGATAATCCCGAGAAGATCCAGCCCATCGTGGATTTGATGAAGGCCGTCGATGAATTTATCCCAACGCCGGTGCGCGATTTAGACAAACCGTTTTCCATGGCGGTCGAGGATATCTTTTCCATCTCGGGGCGGGGCACGGTTGCCACCGGCCGTATCGAACGGGGTGTCTGTAAAGTGGGCGAGGAGGTCGATGTCGTCGGGCTTCGTCCGCAGATTCAAAAGAGCGTCATCACCGGTATTGAGATGTTCCGAAAAGAGCTGGATCAAGGCCAGGCGGGCGACAACGTCGGGGTGCTTTTACGAGGAATGGACAAAGACTCCATCGAACGAGGAATGGTTTTGGCCAAACCGGGAACCATCACCCCGCACACCCACTTTAAAGCTGCGGTTTACGTTTTAACCAAAGAAGAAGGAGGCCGTCACACGCCGTTTTTTAAAGGCTACCGGCCCCAATTTTATTTTAGGACAACCGACGTGACCGGATCGGCCAATCTCCCCGCGGGGGTAGAGATGTGCATGCCCGGGGATAATGTGCAGTTGGAGGTTGAGCTCATCACTCCGGTTGCTATGGAGAAGGAGCTCCGCTTTGCCATTCGAGAGGGCGGCCGCACGGTGGGTGCCGGGGTAATTGGTGAGATTATCAAGTAAGGGCATTATTTGATTTATAAAGGGAAACGGTTAAGGTTACGAAGCCCGTTTCGGTCTTCGTTAAACGGTTATACGTCAAAAAAACCATGACTAACGTAACCGAAAAACGATACGGGCATCGTCACCGTTACCGATAGCCGTTTGCACACACATGCAGAAGATCAGAATTAAACTGAAGGCCTACGATCATCGGTTGATCGATCAATCCGCGCAGGAGATCGTCGACACGGCTATCCGTACCGGCGCAAAAGTGGCCGGACCGGTGCCTCTGCCGACGAAAAAAGAGCTGTATACCGTGCTTCGGTCTCCGGTGATCGATAAGAAATCCAGAGAGCAGTTTATGCTCGCCACCCATAAACGTTTGATTGATTTGATTGACCCAACGGCCAAGACGGTCGAGGCCCTTCGCAAGCTGAACCTTCCGGCCGGCGTGGATGTCGAGATCAAACAATAGCCGTTGTATGTCACAGAATTGCATTGGAAAAGAAGGATCGGATGATTAGCGGTTTGGTCGGCAAAAAAGTTGCCATGACCCAGGTCTTTGATCACGAGGGTAACGTGATTCCCGTGACCGTGATCGAGGCCGGGCCCTGTCCTGTTGTCAAATTGATCGACTCCCCGCGTTTGAAGGTGGCCGTAGGCTTTCAGCCGGTGAAAGAATCCCGCCTGAATCGGCCGCAACTGGGGTTTTTCAAAAAGACGGGTGTCTCGCCCGCACGGGTGATTCGGGAATTTCTTTCAACCGATAACAAAGACTACAAAATCGGCCAGGAAATAAAAGTGGATTTATTTAAGCCGGGAGATTTTGTGGATGTCACGGGCACCTCCATCGGGAAAGGGTTCCAGGGAGGGATGAAACGCTGGCACTGGTCCGGCGGCCCGGCGGCTCATGGCTCCATGCATCATCGCCGGGTTGGCTCGATCGGCGCAAGCTCCGACCCCTCGCGGGTTTTAAAAGGGACGCACATGCCCGGCCATATGGGCGCCCGGCGGGTAACGGTTGAGGGGTTAAGAGTGATCCAGGTGGATCCCCAGAACAATTTACTGGTTCTCAAAGGCGCGGTTCCCGGAGGCAATCATGCGATTTTGACGATCCGCAGATCCAGGAAAAAGGCCTTTAAGTCGTTGGAAGAGAAGAAGGCCGGAGCCGATGTCAAACAGAATCCGATGAAGCAAAGCAAGGCCAAGGCTACGGGCAAGGCCAAATGAGTCCCGAGGAGAGAGGAAATAGAATGCCCTTATTCCCCATTCATGACATGCTCGGAAAACAAACCGGAGCGACCGAGCTCCCGGATGAAATCTTTGGGGTTGATCTTAGGCCGGAGGTTGTTCATCAGGCCGTGGTCATGTATCTGGCCAACCGCCGTCAGGGGACGGCCTCTACCAAAGAACGGGGTGCGGTCTCCGGCGGGGGGAAAAAACCTTATCGGCAGAAAGGCACCGGCCGGGCGCGGGCCGGTTCGATCCGTTCCCCCCTGTGGCGCGGGGGAGGGGTTGTCTTCGGGCCTCATCCCAGAGATTTTGGCTATTCGGTTCCTCAGAAAATCAGAATAGCCGCCTTGCGGGAGAGCCTCAACGCCAAATACCTCTCTCAAGATCTTTTTTGCATTGAGCGTTTCAGCCAGCCGATTGATAAGACCAGAGAGTTTGCTAAACTTTTAGATCGGCTCAATCTTAAAGGAAAAATTTTAACCCTTTGGGCCAAGAAAGATATGGAACCCGGTTCCCCATTCTTGCAGATCATGAAGGCTTCCAGGAACATTCCCGCCTTCAGCCTCATGCGCTCGGAGGATGTGAATGCCTACGATATTTTAAGAAACAGGAAAATCTTGATGACCAAAGCCGCCTTGGAGACTTTGCTTAAGAGGATCCGATGCTGACCTGTTATGACGCGATTAAGACGCTCGTCCGTACGGAAAAAGGAACCCTGTTAGAGGCTCAGCGCAAATACTTCTTTCATGTGGATCGTCGGGCCACCAAGATCGACATCAAAAAAGCCGTCGAGGAAATTTATAAAGTGAAAGTTCACAGTGTTCATACGATGATTGCCGCGGGAAAGCCCAAGATGGTCCGGCACCAGTGGGGGTACACAACCGACTGGAAGAAAGCGGTCGTGACCCTTAAAGAAGGAAATAAAATTGAGGTCGCCTGATGGGAATCCGAAGATTTAAACCGACAACCAATGCCCTGCGCCATACCATGGTTTCCGATTTTGTGGAAATCACCAAACATACGCCCGAGAGATCCCTCTTGGGGCCTCTCCGTAAAAGCGGCGGGCGTAACAATTATGGCCGCATCACCTGCCGATTTCGCGGGAGAGGCCACAAACGCATGTATCGGTTCATTGATTTTAAGCGGGATAAGGTGGATCAGCCGGCCAAGGTTCTGGGAATCGAGTATGACCCCAACCGTTCCACGCGGATTGCTCTGGTCGAATATCCCGATCAAACGAAATCCTACATTTTGGCTCCTTTGGATTTGAAAGTCGGTGAGGAAGTCGTCAGCACCCGCGAGCGGGATGTTGAAATCAAGATGGGAAATTGCCTTCCTTTGGGCCGGATTCCTTTGGGAACGGCGGTCCATAATGTGGAGCTGCACCCCGGCCAAGGGGGAAAACTTGTGCGCTCGGCCGGGACCTCGGCTCAGTTGATGGCGAAGGAAGGCGAATTTGCGCATCTGCAACTTCCTTCCCGGGAGATCAGGAAAATTCGGCTTGATTGCCGGGCCACGATCGGCCAGCTGGGCAACGTGGAGCACGAATCGATGTCTTTAGGGAAGGCGGGGCGGTCTGCGTGGCTCGGCCGCAAAGCTCATGTGCGGGGCGCGGCCATGAATCCGCATGATCACCCCCACGGCGGCGGCGAAGGGAAGGCCCCGCAAGGCAATCCTCACCCCGCAACGCCTTGGGGAAAACCGACCAAGGGGTTCAAAACCCGACGGAAGAGGAAATATTCGGATCTGTTGATTGTCAAGCGAAGGACACAATAATGCCGCGCTCCGTTAAAAAAGGCCCTTATGTGGCTGAGCATTTGTTAAAGAAGATCGAAAAGATGAACCGTCTGGTGCAAAGACAGCCAATCAAAACCTGGTCCAGACGCTCGACCATTACTCCGGATTTCGTTGGTTATACAATCGCCGTTCACGATGGGCGAAAGCACATCCCCGTTTTTATCACTGAGAATATGGTAGGCTACAAACTCGGGGATTTTGCTCCCACACGATTGTTTAGAAAGCATGGGGGCGTTAAAGCGAAAAAGGCGCCGCAGAAGACATAACCATGATTGCCAGAGCCCGAGCAAGATTCTTAAGGATTTCGCCGATGAAGACGCGACAAGTGATTGATTTGATTCGCGGCAAAGACGTTCCCACATCCTTAACCCTTTTGACGCATACCTCCAAAAGGGCCAGTGAATTGGTCAAGCAGCTTCTTGAGTCCGCCTTAAGCAACGCCCAAAAGAAAGGCTTAAGCGAAAAGCAGCTTTTCATTTCTAGAATCACCGCAGATTCAGGCCCCTCCTGGAAGAGGTATCGGGCCGCGGCGTTTGGACGGGCTTCTCCCATCTTACGCCGGGTAACGCATTTAACCATTGAGTTGGATTTAAAAACGAAATAGAGGAGACAATCGATGGGCCAAAAGGTGAGTCCCCTTCTTTTACGGATCGGATATAACAAGAATTGGCGCAGCCTCTGGTATGCGGACAAGAAAGAGTACGCCAAGAATATCCTGGAAGATTACAGAATCCGAGAGTACATCAAAAAGAAATTTCAACAGGCCGCGGTCTCGAAGGTTGAGATCGAACGATTGTCCAGTCAGATGAAAGTAAAGATCTTTACCGCCAGGCCCGGGGTGATCATCGGCCGCCGGGGAGCGGATATCGATAGGCTGCGAACGGAGTTGTTGAAGATTACGAAAAAAGAAAACTCCGAGGATATCAAAGTCGAGATCGAAGAAATTAAAAGCCCTGCTTTGGATGCCCAGTTGGTGGCGCAGAATGTGGCCTTCCAGCTCGAAAAACGCGTGGCCTTTAGGCGGGCCATGAAGCGGGCCATAGATCAAGCGCTCTCGGCCGGGGCCAAGGGGATCAAGATCAGCTGTGCCGGCCGGCTGGGCGGCGCCGAGATGTCCCGGCGGGAGACGTATCATCAAGGAAAGCTTCCCTTGCAGACGTTTCGTGCGGATATTGATTATGGATTCGCCGAGGCCTTGACCACGTACGGAATTTTGGGGGTTAAGGCGTGGCTCTATAAAGGGGATCTGTTGGACATCAAGCGGACCTCAACCGAGGCCAAAAAGATTTCAGAAAAAAAAGCCCTTAGTTCTTAATGCGTTTGTATTAATTAAGGAGAGAGCTGTCATCATGGTCATGATGCCCAAGAGAGTCAAATATAGAAAATCCCAGCGGGGTAAGAACCGGGGCATTGCCACGGTGGGGGAGACCTTGACCTTTGGCGAGTACGGCCTCAAGGCGCTGGAGAACGGGCTCATTCGAAGCAATCAAATCGAGGCCGCTCGCATTGTCGTCACCAGAAAGCTGGGGGGGGCCGGCAAGCTGTGGATCAAGATATTTCCCCATAAACCCGTAACAAAAAAGCCGGCAGAAACCCGCATGGGCAAAGGCAAAGGAGATCTGGATCATTGGGTAGCAGCGGTTAAAAGAGGGAAGGTCCTTTTTGAAATTGGCGGCGTCCCCGAGGAGTTTGCGAAATATGTGTTTCGGCTGGTTGCTTTTAAATTGCCGGTGAAAAGCAAATTTATCACACGCAGCGGGGCACAGCGATGAAGATCAAAGAATTAAGAGAGCTGGACCGCGAGACCTTGATCCAAAAGGAAAAAGAACTCAAGAAAGAATTGTTTGAGCTCAATAGCCAGCGACAGCAGGGCCGGGTTGAAAAACCCTCCCGCTTTAAGCTCTTAAAGCGGGATATCGCCCGGGTTTTAACTTTATTAAACGAGAGAGAAAGAAATGGCTCCACGGGAAAATCGGCGTAAATTCTTATCGGGCACGGTCGTCAGCGATAAAATGAACAAGACGCGGGTCGTACGGGTTGTCTGGGCGGCCAAACACGCCCGCTACCGCAAAACCATTCTGCAGGCTAAGAAATTCAAGGCGCATGATGAGGCAAACGCCTCCCAGAGCGGCGATGTGGTTCGAATTATGGAAACGCGTCCTCTTTCCAAAGATAAGAGATGGCTGATTACCGAAATTCTCAAAAAGTCCGAAGAAAAGATTTCTCCCTTGCCGGGAGAAATCCCCACACCTCCGGTCAAGGAAAGCGGAGCTTAAGCCATGATTTCCATGAAGACCATCTTGGATGTCGCGGACAATACCGGAGCCCGCAAGGCTTCTATGATTGGTGTTTTGAACAGCAAAGGAAAACGGACAGCCCGAGTGGGGGATGTGGTTAAGGTGAATATTAAGGAATCCTCCCCCGAGGCGGCGGTTAAGAAGGGAACTGTGGCGCAGGGGGTGGTCGTCCGTACCAAATCTTCTATCCGTCGCGCGGATGGGACTTATGTTCGATTTGACAGCAATGCGGTGGTCTTGATTGATGAGACCGGTAACCCCAGGGGAACGCGTGTCTTTGGGCCGGTCGCCCGCGAGCTGCGGAATATGGAATATATGAAGATCATTTCGCTTGCCCCGGAGGTGGTCTGATGTTGCGGATTAAAAAGGATGATCTGGTGATGGTCATTGCCGGCAAAGATAAAGGGAAAACCGCCCGGGTCTTGAGGGTCTTCCCGGCCCAAGGCCGAGTGCTGGTGGAAGGCCTGAACTTAGTCAAAAAGGCTAAAAGGAGAACTCAGCAAGATCCCAAAGGAGGCGTCATCCCAATTGAGGCCCCGATCCATCGATCGAATTTAATGCTGTGGGATAAAGAGGCTCAAAAACCGACGCGTTTCAAAGTTTCGATCGCCAAAGACGGCGGGAAACTCCGGTTGAGTCAAAAGAGTGGAGCGGCCCTTTAAGGCCGTTTGAAAAGATGGTTCCGCGTCTTTTAGAAAGATATAGAAAAGAAATCGTCCCGAAGATGCAGGAAAAGTTTGGGGTCAAGAACTCCCTGGCCATCTCCCATCTCGAGAAGATCGTGGTCAATATGGGCGTGGGGGAAGCGATCAATGATTCCAAGATTCTGGAGTCGGCATCTTTGGATTTGGCCATGATCACCGGACAGAAGCCGATTCCAAGGAGAGCCAAAAAAGCCATCTCCAACTTCAAGCTGAGGGCGCAGGCTGCGGTGGGCTGCAAGGTCACTCTCCGTCGGGCGAAAATGTACGAATTTATGGACCGATTGATCAATGCGGCTTTGCCGAGAATCCGGGATTTTAATGGGGTTTCCCCTAAATCCTTTGATGCGGAGGGCAACTACTCCCTAGGGATCCAGGAACAGGCCGTTTTCCCTGAAATCGATACGGGACGGATTCAGCATACCCAGGGGATGAATGTGACCTTTGTCTTTAATAAAGGTCCGAAAGAGCAGACCCTTGAGATCCTGCGGCTTTTGGGAATGCCTTTTAGTGCTTCATAAAAAGAGACGCTATGGCCAGAAAAGGTTTGATTATTAAATCCTTGCGTAAGCCGAAATTCTCGGTCCAACGACACAATCGTTGTACGATCTGCGGAAGATCGCGGGCGTATCTGCGGCGTTTCGGGGTCTGCCGCATTTGTTTCCGGGAATTGGCCTGGCGGGGGGAAATCCCCGGTATCAAAAAGGCAAGCTGGTAGGGTATTGTAAAGAAGGGAATTTTTAATCAATGTCCAGAACAGATCCCATCAGTGATCTCTTGACTTGCATTCGCAATGCCAGCCGTGTAAAAAAAGAGACGGTTGATATTCCTGCCTCCCGGCTGGGGCAAAAAATTTTACAGATCATCAAAGAGGACGGTTATATCGAGGATTATCGTTCCATCAAGGATAACAAGCAGGGGATTCTGAAAGTCTATTTAAAATACGCCGATAAAAAGCCGGCCATCATGGGAATCAAAAGGGTCTCCCGTCCCGGATTAAGGATCTATGCCCCAAAAGATGAGATTCCCCGTGTGCTCAATGGTTTGGGAACAGCCATTATTTCCACCTCCAAAGGCGTCATGAGTGACCGCGAAGCCCGTAAAAATAAAGTGGGTGGAGAAGTCTTGTGCTATGTGTGGTAGGGGATAAATCTCAAGGATTAAGAGGTTTTCAGACCAGCCCAATTGTGCCGATATCGGCACAATTGGAAAGCACATTAGATAAAAGATCAAGAGGCTTTCATGTCACGAATAGGAAAGATTCCCATCACGGTGCCCAAAGACGTTAAGGTGGTCCCCGAGAAGACAGCCGTATCGATGGAAGGGCCTAAGGGAAAATCAGCCTTGAATCTTCCTCTAGGCATTAGTGTCGAATACAAAGACGGGCAGATTTTGGTCAAACGTTCCGGGGACACCAAGCAAATCCGGGCCAACCATGGCACGGTTAGGGCCCTCCTTGTGAACATGATCATGGGCGTGACCAAGTTCCATAGAAAGGAACTCGAAATTCAGGGGGTCGGTTTTCGCGCCCAGGTTCAGGGTCAAAAGCTCCTCATGTATTTAGGATTCAGCCATCCCGCGGAGTTTGCGATTCCCGCCGGCGTTAAGATCACAGCGTCCAAGCCGACCGAGATTGTTGTCGAGGGCTTAAGCAATGCCCTGGTGGGTGAGGTCGCGGCCAATATCAGAAACCTTAAGCCCCCGGAACCCTACAAAGGGAAAGGAATCAGATACGT
>CAZNDW010000011.1:0-23475 GCA_964571895.1 uncultured Planctomycetales bacterium | reverse complement strand
AAGCCACATTGGGAATTAATCGGATCAGAAGAACCGTGACAAATCCTTTTTTCTCGACCGCCTGATCGATACTGCTGAATTTACCTTTTATCAATTTCTCAACGGCTTCTCTGGCGAAATATCTGGCAATGATAAATTCCGCGATGGCTGATAAATTAGCACCGATCACCAAATAAAGGAGCCCTTTTAACCCCCAAATGGCACCGGCTGAAGCTGAAAAAACCGCCGCTGGGAATAAAATAAGCGGACGCAGGACATAGAGAATAATGTAAATAACCGACCCCCAGATGCCGAACGAATCGATTTTCTCCTTAAATGACTCAATCGTTATGTGGGAGAAATCAACCTTAAAAAACCGCAAAACAAAAAAGATTGTCGTTAAAAAAGCAACAACTAACAATAACTTCAGCCACGGACTATTTTTCAATTTACCCATAATTTTTAATCCTTTCTTAAATTAAACTCATTTAAACAAATAGGTCGCGATCTTGACTAAAGCGCTTTGGCTGGCCAGATAATTGCCACTGACCTTTTTATTAATCTGTGCCAGCGTAGGATAAACATGAATGCTTTTCTCAATCTTACCGATGTCAATCCTGCCATTGATAACCGCGACCCATTCATGAATCAGTTCACCAGCATGAAGACCGATGATCTGTGCGCCAATTAGTTTTCTTCTTGAATCCGTCAATATTTTAATAAATCCTTTGGGCTCTCCTTCTGCTAATGCTCGATCCACATCAGCAAATTCATATTTATAAACTTTATAATCAACGCCTGCTTTCTTCGCCATCGTTTCATTGAATCCGACAGAGGCGACTTCAGGATCGAGGTAAGTACACCAGGGGGCTTTGGAATAATCGGTTTTCAAAATGGGGAAGGGCAATCGAGAATTTAAGGCGGCAATTCTCGCATCATACTCAGCGACATGGGTGAACAAATAACCAACCTTACAATCCCCGCAGGCATAAATATTTTTCGCCGTTGTTTGGAGATGATCATTAACTTTTATCCCTTGAGGGGCATATTCGACACTGGCCTTTTCCAAATCCAATCCGGCTACATTAGGCTGCCGTCCGATCGCAACCAGCAAACTTTCCGCCACGATGGTTTTCATTGTCCCATTATGCTCTACAGTCAGTTTAATGAGATCCCCTTCCTTCTCCGCCTTCTGGGTCTTAGCCTTAGTGAGAAATTCAATCCCTTCTTTCTCAAGAAGCTCATGGACATAACAGGAAACATCTAAATCTTCTTTGGGCAGGATACAATCGGCAAACTCAACCACCGTGACTTTCGACCCCAGACGGGAAAAAGCCTGCGCCATTTCCATGCCGATAGGGCCGCCGCCTAAAACAATGAGGGAGACTGGCAGCTTATTTAAAGAAAATATTTCAACATTCGTAATAAAAGGAACTTTGTTCAACCCTTCAATCGGAAGAATCCTGGCGGAAGAGCCTGTTGCCAAAATGAATTTTCCAGCGGTAATCTTTTTCCCGTTAAGGTCAATGGTGTGATTATCTAAAAATTTAGGAAATCCGAATTCGGTTGTAACGTTGTATTGTTTTCTAAAGAAATCCGGAGAATCATGTTTTTGAATACCGCCAATAATCTTTTGGATGCGATCCCGAACCTTAGAATAATCAACCGATGGCAGACTAATTTTGGGAAGCCCGAATTCTTCGGATTTCTGCATTAAATGATAAACAGTGGCGCTTTTAATCAGCGACTTAGACGGCACGCAACCATAATGAAGACAATCCCCGCCTAAGGCTTTTTCTTTTTCCACAATCAGTGTCTTACGCCCAAGCCTCGCTGACCAAATCGAGGCGGTTAATCCGGCTGCCCCGCCGCCGATGACAATCGTTCCGTAGTCGAATTTACTCATTCATCCCCACCTTTCTATATCCTTAAATCTGGCAGTCTCTCAACAGCCTCGCTGATTCTTCCGGGCTCACGGTGTTGACCGGAACATGCGTTCCACGTTCAAAACCACCCACTATCTTTATCCGCGGAAGAAGTTGTATGTGCCAATGATAAAATGGGACCTTTGTTAAAGGATAAGGGGCGCTCCTGATGACAAAATTAAAATCCGGGTCTTCTATGGCCTGATAAAATTTCTTAAAAACGATTCCTAAAATTTGTGCCAGATGGTCAACCCTGTTACCTTCTAACGCATCCAGCCCGGCAGAATGATATTTCGGCATGATCCATGTTTCGTGCTCGGAACCAGCGGCATAGGGAACAAAAGCCGCGTAATCTTCATTCTCATAGATTACTCGTCGGCCTTCCTTGAGCTCGTAAGTTAAAATATCGCAAAAGACACACGTTCCATTCTCATCAAAATAGGCCTGGGCTTCATTGATTAATAAACGAATATACGAAGGAACAATTCGTGAATTCACAATCTGTGTATGCGAATGAATTTGCGTCTGACCGGCCATCGCTCCGTAGTTCTTAAAAATCAGTGTAATGAGGTTGCCGGAATTTCTTTCAAACACATGATATCTGTCCAAAATCGCTAAAATAATGTTTTTTACCTCTTCTGCACTCATATCGATAATGGTTTTGTTGTGCTGCGAGGTTTCGATAATCAACTCATGCTCGCCGCAGGCTTTGAGTTTTTTATAGATTCCGTCATCGAGAAACGGCTCCGGTTTAAGGGAACATAACTCCGCGGCAAAAATCTTGAATTTATTATTGATGACCCTGACCTTCCAATCTCCTCGAGGATTATCAATGCGGAATTTTTCCTCAACAGGAGAAGTTTCTTCGTTGCCGGGACAAAAGGGACAAGATGGATCATGCGTCTTATCGGAAACCCTGATTTTGTCAATATTCGCATGAACGCTTTTAGGTTTCTTGGATCTGCCCGGTGCAATGACGACCCATTCCTTTGTTGCTAAATTTTGCCTTACTTCAGACATTATGCCGACTCCCCACTTTCTTTTAATGAGAACCTTCCTGCATATGTGACCCTCCAGCCTTATGAGAGCCTTCCCCTTTCGTTTTTAAATCCTGATATTTCTTCTCCAGATTGGCTATATATTTTTCTGGGTCATTAATAAACATTTTCTGTTGATCGAACCCGACAAAATAATACACTTTTCCCTTATACTCGGTGGCAAAGTTCTTATTGCCATCCACAACCTTACCCCCGATGATGCACACGGGACAATGTCCATCAATGGCGACTTTACCGTGACTACCCTCCATGTGGCTGCCCTCAGCCGCATACGAAGATGAAATGAAGCCCAAACTTAGAACAAAAACAAGAGCGATTAAAAATACACTTAACTTTTTCATGGTTTTCTCCTTGAGTTTGAAAGTTCAATTTTTTATTTTATTTGTTCTCCCCTTTATTTTCTTTTACATCTTACTTTCCTCCTTTCCTTGTTTTAAAATTTCTGTTCGATAAAATTTCATCCCTTTAACGCCCCCCGGCAACTCGATCCCGCTCCTGCCGTACAACCAAAACAATGATTACCAGTAAGGATTTCCCAATTTTCTAAATCCTTCAATAAAATATCCGAAATGGTTAAAGGCCGTCCATTACGCATCTGCATCCCCAGCATTTGATTAAAATCACAATCGTATAGTCCTCCATCCCAGCCAACGCTTAACGTGTTAACGCACATTAACCCCTCAACGGTTGCAAGATTGAAGCTATTGACCAAAAGCTCCACATACGCATCGTATTGATTAAAGGCCTTGAGATATTTGGCATACCGCGTGATAGGCATATTTGTGATCGTGTACAACTTATTAAAAACAATCCCGAAATCTGCATAAAGTTTCTGTTTATAATCCTCCTCTAATTTTTTCTGAGAGGGAGGCAAATGCGGCCCAACAGGGTTGTAGACAAAATTCAGAACAAGCTCTTTTTTCTTCCCGTATCCCAGATCATTCAACCACTTCAACGCCTCGATAGACTTATGAAATGTTCCCTTCCCTCGTTGTTTATCGACATTCTGCTCTTGATAACAAGGAAGCGAGGCCATAATCTCGACTTGATGGCGAGCCAAGAAATCAGGCAAATCCGACATCCCTTCTTCGTAAAAAACAGTCAAATTACATCGATCAATGACCCGAAAATTCCTTGCCTTCGCCTCAATGACCAGATATTTAAAATTGGGATTAAGCTCCGGTGCGCCACCGGTGATATCCAGCGTTGTGACTTTAGATGCATCCATAAATCGAACAACAGCCTCTGCCGTTTCACGATTCATGTTTTCTTTCGTCTTGGTCGGTCCCGCCTCCACATGGCAATGCACGCAGGTCATATTGCATAACTTGCCGACGTTCACCTGCAAAATCTCTATGTTCCGTTTCCTTAAATCAACACCGTGTTCTACTAATTTTGACTTGAAACAATCCATTTCGTACTACCTCCCCAACATATGCAAACCCAAATAAAAGCCGGTAGATAATAATGCCGCAATCGGCAATGTCAAAACCCATGCCGAAACAATCCCGCCGATAATTTTCCAATTGGCTTTACCATTCACCAACCCTATCCCAAACAAAGAACCGCAGGAAACATGCGTAATGGAAACCGGGACACCCATTCTCGAAGCGAAGATAACCAAAATCGCCGTGATTAAATTTGCCGTAAACCCCTGCCCGTGATTTATTCCCGTGATACGGTGAGACATCGTTCCCGCTACCTTTTTAGCACTTAAGATGCCGCCCAAAGCCATAACCATGGCAACCAAACTGATATTCAATTTTAATCCCAATGCCCCGGCGGTCACGGCAAGCGCGACAATTTTAGGGGTGTCATTTAATCCTCGGGCAAAGCTCACCGCCCCGGCGCTTAGAAAATGCAAGGCATCTAAAATCTGTTGAGCATCAATTCCTAAAACTCGTCCCTCATAGCGCTCAAGCGCTATGGCCTGACACTGACTTTTTTCATCAACAAATATATCCATAGATTTTAATTGAGTTATCGAAAGCATCTGTCCGTTAACCAAATTAAGGTTGGCAACCGGAATCACTTTTTCTCCCATACAAACGCAGGTACTTCTCTTGACTCCTAACATTTGGCGGCTAAATCGAAATAACATATAAACGACTGTTGTTAAAACAACGGCAATAGAGGGGCTCGATAGTAACGGTATAAAAAAGTTTTTGCCTAAAGTAGAGAAACCCAAGTCTGCACCAATAGCAACCAATCCGGCACCGACCAGAGCACCCGTTAAGCTGTGTGTGGTTGATATCGGAATTCCCATCAACGTAGCCAGTAAAACCGTTACGCTGGCTCCAAGCGCGACTGCCAATAAGAATTCAGGTGTTGTAATGAGAGCGTCCGGCACTAAGCCTTTACCGCTAAACGTCTTTACTAAGTTCGTCGCAAAGAAAAATGCCGTTATTGATCCAGCCAGCGTCGTAACGGTTGCCCATACCAACGCCCTTTTATAATCTGTTGTCCCACTGCCAAATAAAGTAGCAACGCCTTTGAAATTATCGTTCGCGCCATTAGTGTAAGCGACGAATAATGTTGCTAAGATAATGAAAATCGTCCATTCCATGAAAAGTCGCCTTTCTCTTTAACAGCAACTGTCAGTTGAATTCGATTCATTTGGCACAGGCCCACAGGGAAACAAGCCAAAATGTTTGGCCTTATTCCCAACAATTTTAAAATGCTTACCATAACGCGTATTACTGATCATTGAAGCCGTATTGCCGCAAACCAAGAGAGGCTTCCCCGTCACAAAAGTATGATGGTCATCTAAAATAAATGCATTGGGGCACCCTTCTATCGTGCCTTGATAGTAAGCCACCTGACCATAATCTTCACAGCGATCTTCCAAGTCATTCAATTTGAAAGCACGTACGGTCATGGAATAAAACTCCATCGGTCCGGCTTTCTTGGCAAGAAGAGGATCATCAATATTGATTCTTCTTTTTTGCACAATCCGATAATCCGGACAACCCAAACCCGCCAGAATCCGTCTGAAATCCTCAATATATAACGCTCCCCCCAGGCATTCCCCATAAGCCAAAGAATCATCACGAAATTCCCGGGGCACGCGGGCGCTGGTAAAGACATCCGAAAAATAAAGCTCCCCACCCGGCTTTAAGACTCTAAATATTTCCTTGAACACTTGAGCCTTATCAGGCGAAAGATTAATAACACAGTTAGAAATAACCACATCGATACTGTTATTTTCGATGTCCGCCTCTTTAAGGTCTTCAATATATCTTTTTCTAAAATCGACATTGTCTTTAACATAATTAAATTTCTTCATTTGAACATCTTTATATTTACGCGCAACAGCCAACTGTTCATCGGTCATATCAATCCCAATGGACATTCCGTTTTCCCCCACCAACTTTGACACGACATAAACGTCCCGCCCCGTGCCGCACCCTAAATCCAAGACTGTACAGTTTTTCAAAAGTTTCGGGATCGGAGAACCGCACCCATAAAACTTATCCAGTATTTCCGGCTCGATAGTGCTAATGATAGATTTGATTTCCTCAGGAAGACCGTCTGTTGTACAGCAGGCACTCGTTTTTAAATCATCGCTATTCTTAAGTATCTTGCCGTAATACCGTTTAACCTCTTCTTTCTTTTGATTAAGTAACGAAGTAGTCATATTCTTCCTCCCTGCCCCACCTTGGCGGGGCTATTTTCATTTCGTCTAAATCTTCTAAGGGACATAACGTTTGATAACTCAAACGCAGATTACTGATTGCTTTATATGTTTGCGGTAAAACTTCACTCGTACTCCAAGCGATCCCTTCGAACAACTTAGGTTGAAAATGGCTTAAGCCGATCAAATAATACCCGCCATCCTCAGCCGGGCCGACAACGACATCATGGGAATGAAGAGCCTCGAATCCTTGTTGAATAATATCAGTCGTTAATCCCAATGTGTCGCTACCCAAGGCCATAACCCGCCGGCCCCCTTGTTCAAAGGCAACGTGAAAGGCAAAGCTCAGTCTCTCCCCTAAATCCCCGACCGATTGAGGAAAATATCCACACGACAAAGCAAGCCAGCTCTTAAAGCCGTTTCCTTTCTCTGGAGGATCAAATACGATCGCAAGATCGCAAATCTTCTGTTGATACAACGGCATCATCACCTTTAAATTCTTTTCAACTAAGTCACGGTATAATTTTGCGGCTTCCCTATCTCCCACAGTCTTCGCCAGACGGGTCTTGACCTCGCCGAGTGTAGGATACTTAACAAAATATAAAAGAATGTTCGGTTCCATAAATTACCCCTGATATGTTTCCCGCAACTTGAGCGGGCTTTCCCGCAACACCTTATATCCTAAAACTACGCGGACATTTCGCAAGATCTGATTGATAACCCCGTTTTTAAAATATTTTCTCGATGAGACGATGACGGGTTCCTCAATAATCGCAATTCGACCCTGCTTGTTCAGGCATTCGGAAAAAATCATGTCTTCCAAAAAGGCTACCCCAGAAAACCCATTCATTTTTTCAAAGATTTCTCTGGTTACAAATATGGCGTTTGTCCCCACCAAGCAATGCATCCTTGCTAAATATATCTGATTTAATAAATAAATGTATGCTTTTAATAGCCGCGTACTATGGGTATACGACTTTTTGAAACCGCCACCGATAAAACCCCTTCGAATCTTCTCGCGGACTACTTCGACAGCATTCCAAGGAAGTCGCATATCAATATGAGCAAAAATAAAAACATCCGACTTTGATTCGAACGCCCCTAGGTTCATTTGCAAAGAACGCTCCGGGAAGGCCGTTCGATGACATCGAACTGATGGAAACTGCTCGTTTACAATTTCATACGTGCCATCGGTCGACCTTCCGTCAATAACGATCACTTCATCGGCCCCCAGAAAGACAAAATGCTTTAATGCCTCTGCGATGAAATTGCTCTCGTTGTAGACCGGGATAATAATGGCAACGGTCGGTTTTTGATCCATAACTCCAACCCCAAAATGATAAAAAATAATCCGTATTCCACTAAGCGTATCCACTGAAACAGCTCTCTTTGTTCGTGATACATAAAATAAAAATCCAAATAATAAAGAAAAACCAGACCAGAAAAGACGATCAACGCTCTTGAAGGAAAAATAATCAAGAACGGAAATAGCCACGTGAAATACCACGGATTCCCTGTCGGCATAAGAAAAAACAAGGCGGCTAAGCTTATCATGGACATTTGCAAGAATCTAAAGATAGTCCTTTTCTTTAGTAACCGTTGGCAGGCCAAAATAACGATAAACCCAAAAATCAAGCCGACAACGATTCGGCTAATAACACTCGCATCAAACGGTAGCTGAAAACTTTGAACCACATTTGTGATAACACTAAAAAGTCCATCGTTGACCTTCCACTGTGCTGAAAATCTTAAAAGCCCTTCAAACAAAGCTCCAGCCCCCACATTAATAAACGGCAAGAAAGCAGCCATGATCAAGGCAAAAAACATTCCGATAGATACTAAATTCTTCAATAAACTCTGCCGAAACATAATCAATAAAAATGGCAGGAAAATAATAGCGAACCATTTAATAGTCGTCGCAATTGCCAAATACAACAGAGCCAATGGATGATGTTTTTTAATTAAGGCGTATACCATCAGACAAATGAACAAGACGGCAAAGACATCGAGATGAAGGCTGTTAGAGAATTCTTTAATGATGAGCGGCGACCACGCATAAAGGACAACCCATTCCGGAGGTAATCTCAAACGCTTTAATATGAGAACCATCGTGATCAAAATTAAAATTTCCGCTATCGCAATCATGATCTTCCATACGACTAAGCTCCCAGGTGTCAACACCTGGGATAATAAAAAGAGGAATTGCGCTCCCGGAGGGTAAATTGTTCTAACGCCGGGGTGATTAATTCTTTCGTTAACGTATTGCACCATCTCCTGCTTTGAAGAATCCAAAGACAATAAACCACGCCCATAGGCTTCCTGCGGAGATAAGGAATAGGGATTTTGTTTTGTCAAAATCATTTGTCCGTCCCAAATGTATCGATAGGGGTCGGTTTCTTGGATCAACTGCGAGGGGAAATAAACTAACCGCGTTAAAATACCTATAAATAAAATCCATGCCAAGCCAAATCGCCCAACCCTGCGTCCTGATTGAGTTCCCCGAAGCTGTTCCAAAACAAGCCAGTAGACCAAAAATCCCAGGAATATATAACCCAAAAATTCGATAATCGGCCTTTCGGCGTGACCGACACCAAAGACGAAATTCTGGCTTAGAAAAACGATCTTAATGTTGATTCCTAAGAAAATTAACCCTGCCGAAATCAATGCCCCCTTATTGTTCATTCAAGCTCCAATCGTAATCCAGCCATTGAATCTTGCCGCTGTCGGGCAAGTTCTTGTTTTGAGGTACATATTTCTTGATAAAACTTATGCTTCCCCCTGCTTTCTCAAAGTCCTCCTTAAACCATTTGAAGATGGGCGAAAGATAAAATATAAATATGTTATTGTGTGCGTCGTAGCTGAATTTCTTACGATCTTGCATAAATTTCGCGACTGCATCATTCAACTGTGAATCAAGCCGGTCAAACACATACGGCTCATCGCGTAGAACGGGACACCCCAAAGACGCACAAACAATCGCAAAATGAATACGCTGGTCTTGAAATTCCTTCCTTAATAC
Organism: uncultured Planctomycetales bacterium; assembly: GCA_964571895.1. Classification (GTDB taxonomy): domain Bacteria; phylum Omnitrophota; class Gorgyraeia; order Zapsychrales; family JAHFFX01; genus CAZNDW01. The sequence continues at coordinate 13,860 of CAZNDW010000011.1, read as the reverse complement.
TTCATTCTCGATATAATTCAGACTGGCTTTCCTCCCTAAAATGGTGAGCCCTTCTTGATTCCAAACATCCGGGATTTGTTGGATGCTGTTGGCAGGATAACGGAGCACCTGAAGCCCTAAAGAACGTTTCAACGGGTAATGATCGAGAACCAATTTCATAGCTTCGATATTGTACGTGTTAATCCAAAAAGACATTTTTTGTTCTTTATTCCACGTTGAATACTCGCCCTCTGAAACTCTTTCTAAATCGGCAACAATGGAGTGGAAGGCCGGGAGATCGTTTTTAATGACCCCCCGATAATTGACTTTCCCTTCCTTAACATATCGCTCTATCAGATTTTCCCACTTCCTATAACGATGATCAAAAGAACCCCCTGCAAAACTCATTTTACAGGAAAAAAAGATCAGCGACAAAAATAAGAGATTGCGGAACAATGAAATCATTTAACGTTCTCCATTAAAATTTGCTTTAATTGATTTTCTTCCGGCAACCCAACGGAAATAATCTTTCCGTTTAGAGCTAATGTGGGTGACATCTTTACCCCGAGCTGTTGTGCTCTCTGTGGTTCTTTAAACACGTTTATTTCCTTAAATAAAATACCCGGAAAGCCTTGCAATGTCTCCTTTACAAGACTCTTCGCTTTATCCTTACAGAAACAAATGGGATCGATAAATAATTCCAGTGTGTGCATATAAATATCCTTCCTTGCCGATTGGACTGACGAAAGAATAGCATAATTCCTAATTTAAAACTGTCAGCAGCATGACAAAAAGTGAAAAAATTTTAGAAGAGCGGTTTGAAGGCACCTTATTGAGGGGGAATGAGATGGGAATATTAGCAAGACATTTCTTCCAGCAGCTTAATGTTCTTTATGATAAAAATCTTTCCTGCGGCCTGGAGGATGCCTTGCTTTTTAAAATCATTTAAAACTTCTGTGACAGTGGCTCGGGCAGAGCCAATGAGGCTAGCAAGATCTTCGTGTGTTAAAGGAACACCAATTGTAATTTCATCCCCCTCCTTCCGCCCAAATTCTTCCTTGAGCTCTAAAAAGAGTGCGGCTAACCGCTGCGGGATATTCCGAAAGATCAAATTCTCCATTCTGTTTTCAATAATTCTTCGCCTAAAACCGATCAACTTGCTTAAACGGATCCCCAAATCCGGTTTCATCTGCATTAAATCCAAAAGATCCTTGCGCCTTAAAACGCAAATGATAACATCGCTGTGGGCTTCGGCCTGCGCACCCGTCTCCCCCGTACCCAAAGCCTCAAGCTCACCAAAAATCTCTCCGGGTTTTAATAATGCTAGTGTTAACTCCCGTCCATCCGCAGTCAATTTGGAAATCTTGACAACACCTTTTTTCAACAGATAAAGATATTCTCCAGGCTGGCCAGACAAATAGATGAGCTCTTTCTTGCGAAAATTTTTCATAGTCGTCTTCTGAGCCAAGTCCATCATCTCATCTCGATTCATGGCCTGGAAAAGATTAATGCGCTTAAGATACCAAATTTTATCTGTGGCAATGGGTTCTATATTCATCATTTTTAAGGACGCCTGGGCTCTAATTTAAAGAGCCTCCACCGCGACGCTCACGCCGCCTCCGCCGCCCAAACATACGCAGGCAACGCCTTTCTTCTTTTTCTGATCGCGCAGCGCATGGAGGAGCGTCACCAGAATCCTGGCCCCGGCCGCGCCCAAGGGATGCCCTAAAGCGATATCGCCGCCCCAGACATTCATTTTTTCTTCGGGGATCTTGAGCTGATCGCGGGTCAAGAGGGCCTGGGCCGCAAAGGCCTCGGAGATCTCAAAGAGATCGATATCTTTAAGGGATAATCCTGCCCTCCTCAGGCATTCCCGGATTGAAACCACCCCCGCGGCAAAAACCTTGTGCGGTTCAAGGGCAATGGAGGCATACCCCAGAAGACGGCCGCAGGCCTGCCCCGCCTTTGGCGGGGCCTTCAAATCATAATCTTTCAGGGCGCTGGAAGAGCTCAAGAGCAGACAGGCTGCTCCGTCCGAGGGCACCGAGGAGTTTCCCGCCGTGACCGTCCCCTTTTTGGCAAAGGCCGGCGGGAAATCCTCTAAAATTTCTTTTGTGATATTTTTCCGCGGCCTTTCATCTTTTGTGAACTGCCCTCCATCCGACAAAGGAACCGCCACCACCTCTCCCAAAAGTTTGCCCGCGCCCCAAGCGTTCGTGACTTTTCTGTGGCTCTCGAGAGAGTATTGATCCTGCTTTTCCCGCGAGATCCGACAATCCTTAATCAGATGCTCCATCAACTGTCCCATGTGCTTTTGGGTCAGCGAACACATAAGCCCGTCGTAGAGGAGGCTGTCGGTGGGAGGGATCTCTTGCGGGGCCTTGCCCCCGGGCTGGAAGCAAAGACCGGGGCTCTTCGAGGCGCTTTCTGTCCCTCCGGTTAAGACGAGATTCTTATGCCCGCACAGGATGGACTGGGCCCCCAGAATCACCGCCTGCAGCCCCGAGCCGCAGACATTGTTGACCACAAAGCCCGGCACCGAAACCGGCAATCCGGCCAAGATCGCCGCCTGGCGGGCGAGATTTTGTCCTGTTCCCGCGGAGACGGCATTGCCCAGCACGACCTCTTCCACGGCCTTTCTCGGGACCTTCGTGCGCTTGAGGATCTCTTTAATGACAACCGCGCCCAGCTCGGCCGCCGAGCAATCCTTCAAACTCCGCAACGAAGCGCCGATCGGGGTGCGCAGCGCCTCAACGATCCAGACATCCTTAACAAGGCCTTCGGGGTTCATGGGTTCAACTTGTCTTTCGTTCTTCGGTTACGGAGACGATGCCCGTATCGTCTTTCGGTATACGTTTGTCGTTGAAAAACGAATAACGTAACCTTAACCGAAACGGGCTTCGTAACCCCAACCGAAAGACCGTAACCCTCTTATGGGTATACAATGTTTTGATATTTTTTACAGATTCTTGATGATCGCATCCACATCCACGTATTTTTTCACCAAATGCCGGGCGGTGGTGATCTTGTCTTTGTCGGTCTTCTCGATCTTGCAGATCAGGGATTCGATTTTCCCGGCGACGGTGTAAGTGTCTTGAGAGGACAGCAAGACCGGGATCCGGCTCTTTTTCAACAAATCCACAATGCGCCCATCGGGAACCATCCCGCCGGTTAAGATGATGCCGGCGATCTTAAATCCTTTGCCCCGGCTGATCACATGGGCGCTGATGGAAACCAGAATGTTGTCGATGCGGTCTCCCGAGGTAATGACCAGGGCGCCGTCTTTGACATACGAAATCATGTTCTGGGGCTCCATGGCCGCGACGATGGTGTGCTCCACGTGGCTGTCCAGGGCGCTTGCCCCGCACAACAACCCCAGATCCAGCTGATTCATCACCTGCCTTACGGTGGGCCATTGCAAAACCGGATCCAAGGGAATCACCCCCAGAAGCCGGATGCCTTTATTTTTCAGCCCCTGCGAGAGGGTTCGCTTGATCTTGGCGTATTTTTCCGGAAGGACCTTATTGATGATGACGCCCACGACCTCCACATTCTTCAAATCAAAAAGGGCTTTATTGAGCATGATCTCGTCGATGCTGCGGCCGATGCCTCCGCCGGAGATGATGATGACCTTGGACCCCAGGAGGCTGGCCACATCCGCATTGGAGAAATCGATGACCGAGCCGACCCCGGCATGGCCGGTCCCTTCCACGATCAGGACGTCTTTGTTGCGGCTGAGCTCTCTAAAGGCCCTTTCAATTTGGCTCTGCAAAAGCTCCTTTTGCGGATGAAAGATGTACCGTTCGGTGAACCCGCGCTCTAAGGTGATGGGGCTCATCTCTTGGAACCGCTGCCAGCAGTGATAGACCTCGCCGATCAAATACGAATCCTTGTCCACGTATTTGTTTTTAACCGTCACCACCTTCTGGCCCACGGGCTTCATAAAGGCCGCCCTTAAATCTTTTTCCATAAAGATCTTGTAGAGCCCCAGCGCAATGGCGGTCTTGCCCGCGTTCTGGTGGATGGCGGATAAAAAGACGTTTTTGATCTTTTTCAATATTTTACCCCCACAATTCCTCTAGAAAATCCCGGTACGGAACGATCTCAATTGTGCCGATTTTTCTGGGCCGCTTCTCAAGACAGACACAGACCAGGCGTTGGAAACGGTGTTCCTCGGCGATCGCCTCCAGAGAGCGCAGGTCAGCGGAGGTGATCACGGATTTGGCCTTTGCCTCAACGGCGGTGTGGTCGTCCATGATAAAATCCACCTCATATCCGCTGGTCGAGCGCCAAAAACTCAAGCGGACAGAGCGCTTGTAATCGTTAAAGGCGGTGAGCTCGTGCATCAAAAATGTTTCGAACGCCCCGCCGAACTCGGCAGTCCCTTCGCTTAAAACGCCGCGCCCCTGCATCTGCCGCACCACACCGGTGTCAAAAAAATAATATTTGGATGAGCAGATGGGCTTGCGCTGCCGGCCTTTTTTAAAGGCCGGCAGCTCGCGGATAATCAGGGTATCTTTGAGGATCTCGAAATATTCGTAAACCGTCGTGCGCGCGACTTGGGCGTCGTTGGCAACATTGGTAAAATTAACGATGGTGGCGTTGCATAACGCGGCCATTTTCAAGAAACGGCTGAACGCCGGGATATTGCGCGTGGCCCCTTCCGCGACAATCTCCTGCTGTAAATAATTACCGGTATACGCCTCGAGATCGGCGTCGGGGTCAGAGGAGAAATAGACCGAGGGGATCACCCCGCAATTCAGCGCGCGCCTTAAGTCGAAATGCCCTCCCAGCTCTTTAACGGTCAGGGGGTGAAAATACTGCGTGCGCGCCCGCCCGCCCAAAAGGTTGACGCCGCCGCGGCGTAATTTCCGCGCACTTGAGCCGGTCAGAAGAAACCGCACGCCCCGCTCTTCCATCAGCCGGTGCACTTCATTCAATAGATCCGGCAGGCGCTGGATCTCATCGATGACCACCACTTTATCGCGTGCCGTAAGCTCTTCGGAGAGCCTCGCCGGATTCCGGTTGAGATCAAGAAACAACGCGTTATCCAGCAAATTATAAACGCGGGCATCTTGCAGCGAATGCGCAACCAGAGAAGTCTTCCCGGTCTGGCGCGGGCCGAATAAAAAATAAGACTTCCCCCTTAACAAGGCCTGCAAATCCACTTGCCGGGGAAGATAGCCCGGCGACGGTAAAGATTTTTTATCTGCCATATTCATCGGCATAAATTATGACATATGACGACAGTTATGTCAAATCTGATTTTCCTCACCCCTTCATCCCTGCTGCAGGGCGGCGGGGATCTCATCCGGAGAGTCCACCACGCTCACCCCGGCTTCTTTCAAAATCCGGATTTTGCTTTCCGCGGCGGTGTCTACGGAAGAGATGATCGCGCCGGCGTGGCCCATGCGCTTTCCTTTGGGGGCGCTGCGGCCCGCGATAAAACCCACAATGGGTTTGACGGCGTTCGATTGGATCCATTGGGCGGCCCGCTGCTCATCTTCGCCGCCGATCTCCCCCACCATCACGATTCCCTGGGTGCCGGGGTCCCGCATAAAAAGCTCCAAGACATCCACAAACCGGGTCCCGATGATCGGGTCTCCGCCCAACCCCACGCAACTCGACTGGCCCAGACGATTCAACGTTAAGTTGTAGACGACCTCATAGGTCAAGGTACCGCTGCGCGAGACAACGCCAATGGGCCCCGGCTGATGAATGTGGCCGGGCATAATGCCGACTTTGCTTTTCCCCGGGGAAATGACGCCGGGGCAGTTGGGACCGATGAGCCGGGTTTTGCTCCCCCTTAAAATACCCATCACCTCGACCATGTCCAAAACAGGAATCCCTTCGGTGATGCAAATCACCAGCTCTATGCCGGCGTGGACATCTTCTAGAATCGCGTCTTTAGCGAATCGGGCAGGGACATAAATGACGGCGGCATTCGGGCGGGTCTTCTTTTGGGCCTCGGCCACGCTGTTAAAAACCGGGACCCCAAAAATGCTCTGGCCGCCTTTTCCGGGAGTGACTCCCGCCACGACCTTGGTCCCATACTCCAGCATCCGCTGGGCATGGAAGGACCCGTCGCGTCCGGTGATGCCTTGAATCAGGAGCCTGGTGTTTTGATCGATGAGGATGCTCATGTCCGCGCCAGCACAACCGCCTTCCCAACCGCCTCCCGCATGGAGGAAAACGTATTGATCCCGCCTCCAGCCAAAAGCTCTTTGGCCTGCTGCTCGTTGGTTCCGGTTAAGCGAACCACCAAAGGCGGCTGGATATCCAATTGTTTCTTGGCCTCTAAAATCCCCTGGGCAATGTCGTCGCAGCGGGTGATCCCGCCGAAGATGTTGATTAGAATAGATTTGACCTTCGTGTTCTTGAGGATGATCCGCAGCGCATTGAGGACTTTCTTGGGGCTGGAGCTGCCGCCGACATCCAGAAAATTGGCCGGCCGGCCTCCCAGAAGCCCAATGACATCGAGGGTGGCCATGGCGAGCCCCGCGCCATTCACGATGCAGCCCACGTTCCCCTCCATCTTGACGAAGCTCAAATCGTTTTGTTTGGCCTCAAGCTCGTCGGGATCTTCGTATTTGAGGTCTCTGAGCGCCAAGAGCTCGGGGTGGCGGTACAAAGCGTTGTCGTCAAAGCTGATCTTCGCATCCGCCGCATAAAACCGGCCCTGGGAGTCAATGACCAAGGGATTGATCTCGGCCAAGGAACAGTCATATCGCTGGAATAATTCGACCAGGCCGCCCGCTATTTTTGAGAAGGCCATCTGGGAAGCGGGGTCGGGAAATAGGGTTTGAATAAAATCCGCCCAACTCCTCACCTCAAGCTCTCTTCGGCCGTTAAAGTAGTATTTCTGGATCTTTTCCGGGCTTTTTTTAGCGGTCTCTTCGATATCCACGCCGCCCTGCCGACTGGCGATCAAGACCACATCATTTTTGAAGGTATCGACGGTGACCGCCACATAAAATTCTTTCTGAATCGCCAGCGCCCGCACAACCAAAATGCGCTCGATGGGATACCCTTGAATCACCAGATTCTTGATCTTCAGGAATCTTTCTTTGAGCTCCTTGGAATTGGCGACGATGGCGACACCGCCGGCTTTGCCGCGGCCGCCGCTTAAGACCTGCGCTTTTAAAACGACCGGAAAGCCGATTGCGCCCGCGATCGCCTGCGCCTCGGCGAGATCCGCCGCCACCCGGCCCTCAGGGACCGGGATGCCGAATTTCCGGAAGAGCTCTACGGCTTGATACTCGTGGATTTTCATGAAAAAAGTATAATTCTGCTTATATTATATTCCGCTTCATGAGGACTCAAAGCTTTGTCCGACTCGCCAACGCGGATATACGCTCTTTGGGTAAATCTTCGGCTCAGCATGCTCCACCACCACTTGCGTCCCATCCTTGATCGTCATCCCCCGATGGTCTGCCCCAAGACCGTGTCATCGTCTGCGATCCCAAAATAAACCTCTCCCCGGCCATGCTTATTGAGCATCGCCACAATCGAAATAACTGCCCCTCCCCTCCCCCCGCAACATTGGTCTATTGGAACGGGGCCATTATATCGTTTCTGTTCCACTCAATTTTCGTAGCCCTATTCTTTTCTCTTTTCCTTTCCAAAGCTTGTTGACCAACTGTTTGGGATTCCCCATGAGTATTTCCTGTTATCTTATTAGTATTATCTTCGTAATCAATTTAAATACAAAACTTTACGTAATACTCAAATACTAATCAGCGGCCACCTCCAAACTCATTATTCGGCCGGTAGAGGAAAGCCTTGCCCTGTTTGCCCTTGATAAGGATTTTTTTATTCAACAAATCGTCCAAATCCCGCCGTGCCGTTTCATAAACGACTTTGAACCAGTCCTGATATTTCTTGATGGTCATGACCCGCTGGTCCATTACAAAAAACCTTTTAACAAATTTCTGCTGGCGATCGTTGAGCAAAATACCCTCTTTATTTAAGCGATCAATCACCAGCTCCTTTTGATAATGGTGCGCAATTCGGGATTTAACCAGTTGGATGGATTCTGAAATGGTTTCAGCCATATAAAGAAGAAAGTACGTAAAATCTCCTTCATGCGTTTCCGAATCACGGATCGCTTTGTAATATTTTCCTTTGGCCTTCTGAACGGCCACCGATATGGAAAAGTATTTAAAAAACTCGTATTCGTTTTTGATGAGCTCAAAATAAAAAAGGGCCCGGGCCGTGCGGCCGTTGCCGTCAAAAAAAGGGTGAATGTGCACAAAATAAAGATGCACGAAGGAGGACTTGATGATCGGATGAATGAAGTCGCCTCCGTCTTTCTGATTGACCCAGCCCACCAGTTTTTCCATGGCCGGCACAACGCGGTCCGCCGGCGGCGGGGTATAAATCACCCGGTCTCTTTTATCTTTGACATAAACCCAATCGTCGCGAAACCGTCCGCTGTAGCGGGCGTCATCCTCATCGAAGGTGTCTTCCGTCACGATTTTCTGCAATTCGAGGATGAAATCCACGTTCAGATCCCGATGCTTTTCTGCTAAGATAAACTGCATGGCCCAATAATTATTCAAAACCATTTGATCGTTAATGTCCCGGGGCGGCTTTTTTTGATCGACCATCTCTTTTAAACGTTTGACGGTCGAGAAAGCCCCCTCGATGGCGCTTGAAAAAACCGCCTCCTCCATGAGCGATTCCTTGATCATTTCAAATTCAATTTCCTCTTTGACCAGCGAATAAATAGAATCACGCCCCAGGGAATCTATTTCATGAAGCTTTTGCTGCAGGACTGAGGTGAGGACATACCAAAAGGGATGGTTTTCCTGATCGTCAAAGGGAAGGGTTTCGCTCCGGCGCAAGCGCAGATCATGGACCCTTTTCCAAACCTCTTCCAGAGAAAGAGTGTTTGGGATCCGATAACCGATCTCCTCCCTTGTCAAATAACGCTCAAAAGCAAGCTCATTCATCAGCGAATCATTAGTATTCATAACTTTATCCATTTAATTTCAATAAGATATGATTTTTAAAATACTGATTTATTACTAATATAATACTAAAAATATACTCTGTCAATCCTTCTGAAATAAGAGTGGCAGGGATTATTCATTCACCTTATCGCATCTCTTTCTTTTGGGCCGAATTTCTGGAAGAGCTCTGCGGCTTGATACTCGTGGATTTTCATGAGATTTTTTATCGGGATTTGATGTGCGCCATTATAACAACATCTCTTATTTTTGGGAATCCCTTTCTTGGGACCCATACGCCATCAGCTTACTCAAAGTCTGAAAGCCGATTCTGCCGTCGGGTTTTAGGCCGTAGGCTTTCTGAAAATCCCGCAGGGCCTGCTGGGTCCTTGCCCCCATCTTCCCGTCGATTTTCCCGGGGTTAAACCCCGCGGAGCGTAAAATCGTCTGCACCTTCTTAATATTCACCTCGCCATTCGTGACGAGTCCACTGGAGGAGAAACGATGGAGGCGCTCCCACGTGGCCTTGTCCACGAACCGGTGAGCGGGGAGGCCGCTTTCTTTCTGGAATTTCTCGATCGCGATCCTTGTCTTAGCGCCCAGCTTTCCGTCCACGGCTCCGGGGCTGTATCCATACAAAATCAGCAGCCTCTGGAGCTCCTCGACTTTGGGATTGGGGTCAGCGGACAGGACCTGGCCCAGCAAGTCTCTTTCCTGGGCCCCCTCTTTGTGCAAGACTCGGTAAAGGGCGTCGCAGCCGCTGCCGGCCCACAAAAAGGCAAGACAAAAAAATAAAGAAATCACTCTTTTCTTTACTAAGGAACCGGTTTTTTGGTAAATTAGATCAACCATGAACCCTCTTAAAAATCTTTCCCGGAATCGGCTAACCAACGCCCTGATCGCGGCGTTTCTTCTTGTCGTGGGGATCGGCCTTTATGCCAATTCTTTCCATAATGCCATGTTCTGGGATGATGATGATTTCATCCTTAAGAATCGTTATATCAAAGATTGGCAGTATCTGCCAAAATATTTTTCAGAAAATGTGATTGCCGGAAATTATCTTTTGAGCAATTACTGGCGGCCGGTTCTGCTCTTGCTCTTTTCTGTGGAATGGCATCTGTGGCAGGGCTGGGCCCCGGGGTATCACGCGACCAGCGCGCTCTTTCATGCCGTCGACAGCATTTTATTGTACGGATTTTTGGTGCTTCTTTTTAAAAATCGCGGATTGGCTTTTGCGGTTAGCCTGATCTTTCTCGTCCATCCCCTGCAGACCGAGGCCGTGGTTTATGCCAGCGCCGTCAGCGATTCCCTGGCAACCTTCTTTGTTCTTTTAAGCCTCATTTTTTATACCCGATTCCGGCTGGGGCCGGGGAAAAAATTGAAAAACATCTTTTATTATTCGGGAGCCCTCCTCCTGTACCCGCTCGGCCTGATGAGCAAGGAAACCGCCTTCATGCTCCCCGGGTATCTTTTTCTGGTAGAGCTGGCGATGGGTAAAGCGGCGCTCAAGCAAAGAGCTCAAAGCTTCCTTCGTTTCTCGTGGCCGTTTCTAGTCGTGGCGGGGCTCTACCTTGCTTTGCGCGCGACGGTCTTGAATTTTAACAACACCTTTAACCTTTACAACGAAGAAAACATTTTCACCGCAAACTTTTCGGTGCGGCTCTTCACGTTCTTTCGGATCTTAAGCGTTTACTTCGGGCTTCTTTTCCTTCCTCTCGATCTCCATGTGGAGCGATCTGTTCCGCTGGCGGCATCGTTTTTCTCCCCGTCGGTCATGGGAGGAGCGGCGCTGTGTTTGGGGCTCCTGTTTTTAAGCGTTCGGGAATACCGCAGGAGACCCGTCGTCACCTTCGGGATTTTATGGTTTTTCGTGGCCCTCTTTCCTTCCTCCAATCTCATCGTCCCCATCAACGCCCTTTTGTATGAGCATTTTTTGTACCTTCCCTTGATTGGAATTTTTCTGGCCGTGATTCAGTATGGGTGGGAGGGTTCCCAGAAGATAGGGATGGGCAAAACGGCTCTGGGATTATTGGGGGGCTATCTGATCTTTTTTAGCATCATCACCGTCAACCGAAACAAAGACTGGCACGACCCTATCCGCTTTTATGAAGACCTCCTTCGGCATGCGCCCGCCAGCTACCGGGTCATCAATAATCTAGGCATGAGCTATGCGGAGCGCGGCTCTCTGGAAAAAGCCGAAGAAACTTACAAAAAAGCCATCGCCCTTGATCCCCAAAATCCCGTTGGTCACCACAATCTGGCAGGGATTTACCGCAATACCGGGCGGATGGATCTGGCGATGGAAACGTTCCAGCACGCCATCCATCTGGACCGGGGGTTTATTTTTTCCTACAAATCCCTGGCCCAGATTTATCTGGATCAAGGCGATTACCGAAGCGCCCGTGCGGCGCTGGAGGCCGCCTTGCCCCACACCCAAGAAAAACCAGAACTTCTTTATCTTCTCTTCCAGCTTGCCTACGAGCAAAAAGACTCCGCCGGCGCGAAGCTTTACCTTAAGAAAGCCCTCGAGCTCGATCCCCAAAACAAAAATCTTCGGTCGCTTCTTAAAAGGATCGAAAGCCCGCCCTAAATTTTTAAAATAAAAATCATTGACAAGACGTATGCAAGGATGTATGTTGTTGTATGTATGAATTCCCCAACTATTTCAAAGCGAGAGCTGGAAGCCATCCGCGAAATCCGTAACTCCCTGATGCAAAGAGGCAAAATCCCTTCCGTCCGAGAGCTGATGAATTCCTTAGGGTACCGTTCCCCGCGATCCGCCGCGGTCCTTTATGAAAATTTAGTCGAAAAAGGCATTCTGCGCCGTAAACGGGACGGTAATTTCCAGTTTATTAAAGATGTGACTGAGAATGACAGGGTTCGGGCGCAGACTGTCGACATTCCTTTGGTAGGGGTAGTTGCTTGCGGCATTCCAATACTTGCCGAAGAAAATGTTCAGGCCAAAATTTCCGTCAGCACCAAATTAGCTCGCCCGCCGCATCGATATTTTTTGCTCAAGGCCAAAGGAGACTCCATGGACCAGAAAGGAATCAAGGACGGCGATTTGGTTTTGGTTCGCCAGCAGACAACAGCAAGAAATGATGATATAGTGGTGGCGTTGATTGATGATGAGGCAACAGTTAAAGAATACCACGCCGCCGGCGAAACCGTCGTTTTAAAACCGAGATCAAAAAACAAACAGCACCAGCCGATTGTTTTGACGAAGGATTTCGAGGTGCAGGGTGTCGTGGTGACAGCGATTCCGAAGATTTAGAAAATAAAATTTAACACTCAACAAACAATTTCAATGTGTAGCATCCCCGTATCATTTCCCCTCTGCACATTGGCTACCCCAAAAGGAGGGTTTAGAAATGATACAAACAAACAATTCCACATTTGAAATGAAGAGAAGCTTACAGTATGATGAAGACATGATAAGAAAGCAGCCGAAAACATTTTTTGAGATGGAAGATTTAAAGATTATAAACGACGATTTTATAACAACGATGGAAATTCCCCTTTCCAGTGTCGATTTGATCGTCACATCCCCGCCTTATAATGTTGATATCAAATATAATTCTCACGATGACCAGATTTCATATGAACAATACTTAGACTTTTCAGAGAAATGGATTGCCAAGTGTTTTAAGCTGGCTAGCGATACAGGCCGTTTTTGCTTAAACATTCCTTTGGATAAGAATAAAAATGGTCAACAGAGTGTTGGTGCTGATTTGACAACAATAGCCAAGAAAATTGGCTGGAAATATCATTCAACGATTATTTGGAACGAAGGGAACATATCTCGAAGAACCGCTTGGGGGTCTTGGATGAGTGCGTCAGCACCATATGTTATCGCCCCTGTTGAGTTAATTGTTGTTTTATACAAAAGAGATTGGAAAAAAATAAACGGCACTAGATTGAATGATATTGCTAGAGATGAATTTATGGAATGGACTAATGGTGTTTGGACCTTTAATGGCGAAAGTAAAAAGAGAATCGGGCATCCGGCACCATTTCCACGAGAGCTTCCTAGAAGATGCATAAAATTATTTAGTTTTGTTGGGGATACTGTTTTAGATCCATTTTTGGGCAGCGGCACGACAGTGCTTGAAGCATGTTTAAACGATCGAGTTGGTGTGGGTGTTGACATCGATCGAAAATATTGTGCTTTGGCTAAACAAAGGATAGAGACGGAAGCCGCTCAGCTACTTTTGAAAGCATAACTAAAGGATTTCATTTATGACTATTTCAGAGTTAATAATGGAGTATTTTAAGAAGCATCCTAATCAAGAACTGAAACATGGTCCCATTGTTGATTCGATTACAAAAAAATGGTTAAAAACGCATAAAGAGCCTCCTCGAGATCCTTGGCGGGCGATTAGAAAACTTCATGAGATTGGCGTATTAATAAAAGCTAAAGAGGGAATTTATAAATACGATCCTGATTTTGTACAAAAACGAGAGCTAGAGGATTTCACCCCTGAGCAAAAGGCAGCTATCCTGAAACGTGATGGATATAAGTGTGTTGTGTGTGGCGCTGGCAGGGAGAGCGGTTTAGAGTTGCACGTTGACCATGTGAAAGCAAAGTATATGGGGGGCACCGCTACTATTGAAAACGGCCAGACCATGTGCTCGATGCATAATTTTCGTAAGAAAATTTATAACCAAACTGAAAGCGGCAAGAAGATGTTTATTCGCTTTTATGAGTTGGCTAAGGCAAAAGATGATCAGACAATGAAAAATTTTTGTAGAGATGTGCTTAAGGCTTTTGATAAGCATAATATTAATGGGCATATCCCCTGGAAAGAGTAAAAGCGCCGTATAACCTCCACTCCCAAAATACTGGAAGCAAATTGGGAGGGTTCGAGGGCACACACCGTTTCCCCAAAATATATTTTGAAAGGATGGCAACATGACTGCAAAAGAAATT
>CAZNDW010000010.1:10017-24683 GCA_964571895.1 uncultured Planctomycetales bacterium | reverse complement strand
GGGGGCCCCCTTCCTTAATTATGAATCAAACTCAGAAACTCGGAGCGCGTGGAGATTTCTTTCCGAAATGAACCCAGCATACAAGAGGTCTTAAGGACCGAGTTTTGTTTTTCCACCCCCCGCATCATCATGCATAGATGCTTGGCCTCAATCACAACACCGACACCTTTTGCTTGGGTGTATTTGAGCAGGGTTTCCGCGATCTGTTTGGTGAGATTCTCCTGAACCTGCAGGCGTCTGGCAAAGACATCCACGATCCGCGCGACCTTGGAGAGCCCTATGATCTTACCATCAGGGATATAACCCACATGGCATTTTCCAAAGAAAGGCAGGAGGTGATGTTCGCACAGCGAATACAGCTCAATGTCTTTAACGATGATCATCTCATCGTCGTCCGAGTCGAAGACGGCGTTATTGACGATTTCGTCCAGGTCTTTGGTGTAGCCATGGGTCAAATACTGAAAGGCCTCAGCGGCCCGTTTGGGCGTGGCGCGCAGACCCTTACGGTTGACGTCCTCTCCAATGTCTTTTAATAGCTTCTTAAAAAATTTTTCCATCCCCTATCCTTTCTTAAGGATTCGATTTTAAGGTTAGCGCATATTAACACAGGCCCTGATTTATGTCAAACATCGGAAAACAATTACAATTTATTTGACGTTACCCCCAAATTCTTACATAACTTAAACTGCTTACAAATAATCAGGTTTCAGCGAAAAATAACATTTCGTAGGCCGTTAACAAAAGGAAGGTCTTTAAGGAAGGTCTTTTCGGGATTTTGAAAAGATAATTGAATTTTATTCTTGATAATAAGCATTGTGGCCTATCACCAAAGCCAGCTCTGCCTTTTTCAATTCCTTACCCAAATAGGCGATATGCGTCTTTTCCTTAAACCATTGCTTTTTATTCTTTTTTTCATAATCAAAAATCGCATGGTATATGTCCTGGGCGTTTCTGCCGATGAAAATTGTTTCGATCCGATGTTCCTTATCACAAATCGCGGCTTCGATTTTCAAACTGTCAAAATTGACCTTTAGCAAAATGTAATAACCCGTTACGTCTCTTATAAAATCTTTGTAAGGATCACGCTCACGGCAATGAATAACTTCGCAATCCTTATTCCTTTTTTGCGTTGCCCATTGATAGGGGGAAGGTTTGGCGTCCATGGATCAATCCTCCTTAATGGCCTTTGCCTATAATCGCTTCACCAATCTTAATTTCTTTTCTTCCTGGATAACCAAAAGATACAGATAAACCGACAAGCGATTAAGCCAGGACAAAATATTGACGTTCGTCATTTGCTTGAGCTCATAAAGCCTGACCACGCGCCGTTCACAGCGCCGGGCCACGGTTCTCGCTAAATGAAGGTAAGCCGCTGAGAGCGAATCACCTGGGATGATAAATCCTGGCGGGATAGACGTGTTTTGATACAGGGCTTCGATTGTCTTTTCAAAAAGAACGAGAAATGGCTTATCCACACCTTGCGACGATATCTTTTTCCTATTGTCTGTGGTGGCCAGCTCTGTACCGAGTACAAATAAATCCTGTTGAATGTTGAGAATTCGCTTCTTTGTCGATGGGTGACGGGCATGATGCCGGGCAACAGCCAAAACACTACCTAATTCGTCCAAATCGCCTAAGGCTTCTAAACGGGCGGAATTTTTCGATATTCTCTCTCCAGAGAAAAGATCACTATACCCCCGGTCACCGCTTTTTCGAAGCATGCTCATTGATCCGGCCCCTTAAAGATACGGTTATTTGAAGTTATCTCATAAATATGCTAAACGTGTCATTGCGAGCGAAACGAAGTGGAGCGAAGCAATCTTTCTCGAATAGGATTGCTTCGTCGCTTCACTCCTCGCAATGACAATTGGATTTATGAGATGGCTTCTTGATATTAGGTGATGCAATCGCTGATAAGACGGTTATCCCAAAAACACATTTTCATTATAAAGATAAACCTCTTTCCTGTCTATTATTAAGTGAAACTCCCTGGCCGTTAGGGGATGGAGTTTCACACTTCTGGCTCTTATGTTATAATACTTTCTTCATAGACACTGGAAAGAACCATGCTCCCAATAGTCGACTACCATATGCACACGCTCCTGTGCGGCCATGCCGTAGGGGCCCCGACCGAGTACGCGGATCAAGCGCGGCGAGTGGGTTTAGCGGAGATCGGTTTCTCGGATCATGCGCCTTTGGTCTCGCACGATGATCCTAAAATTACCATGAATATTCGTCAACTGCCGGAATATCACAGAATGATCGAAGAGGTGCGCGCGAAATCTCGTCCTTTAAGAATCAAAATCGCCCTGGAGGCGGATTTTATCCCGGGCTTTGAGGACAAAACCAAAGCTATTCTCAAAGGATATCCGTACGATTACGTGATTGGCTCGGTCCACTTCATCAACCGCTGGGGATTTGACAACCCCGACGAACGCGAGCGCTGGAGCGAAAAAGACGTCAACGCCGTCTACCGCGAATACTACGATCTCTTAAGAAAAAGCGCCCAATCCGGTTTATTCGACATCATGGGCCATGTGGATCTGGTCAAAAAATTCGGCCATCGGCCGGGCGAGGACTTGACGGACGAAGTGGAAGCGACCGCCGAAGTCTTTAAAAAAACCGGGGTGGCAATTGAAATCAACACCTCGGGGCTGCGCAAACCCGTCCAAGAAATGTATCCTTCGCCGGCGGCCCTGAAGATCTACCAAAAAGCCGGAGTTCCTTTGACCTTTGGATCTGACGCCCACGATCCCAAGGATGTGGGGAAGGACTTTGATAAGGCAATGGTGTTGGCCAAATCCGTTGGTTACAAGGAATATCTGATATTTAAACAGAGAAAAGTTGAGCGGAAAATTAAATTATGATTCCCATCCGAGGCATCGACCACGTGGCGATCAATGTTCAAGACCTCAACAATGCCCTGGAATTTTATACCAAGATCCTCGGGCTTAAGATCACCGACCGCGAACCATCGAAACCCAGCGTTGAGTATTTCTTAGACTGCGGGCCTTCCTTAATCGGACTCATCCAAGCCCAAGACCGAAGCTCTCATCATCCTTTTCAAAACGAGGGCCTCGGCGCCAACCACTTCTCTTTTCGCATCCCTGCCAAAGATTTCGACAGCATGATCAAGCATCTGGAAACCAACAACGTCAAAATCGAATTTGCCAAAAAACGCGAAAAATCCTGGTCGCTTTATTTCTATGATATGGATGGAAACAAGCTCGAGATGACCGCCTGGCCGGTGGAGGATGGTTTGCCAACGGAACAACGGAAACGGGAAATTTATGATCCCCTATTGAGGAGATGGAACCCTTATTAGTCGACAGTCAACAGTCCATAGTCCACAGATAAAAATTTCAATTTCATGCTAAACTGTGGACTGTCGACTATGGACTATAAAAACAAACGACCCATGCCCAAACCCATAGTGGGCGAGAGCGCCCCAGATTTCACTTTACCCGCCACGAACGGCAAAAATGTTTTCTTGAAAGATTACCGCGGGAAAAAGCATGTAATCCTCTATTTCTATCCTAAAGATGATACTCCAGGATGTACGGTCGAGGCTTGCGGATTTAGGGATTCGATTCAAAACCTTGGGAATCAGGAGGCAGTCGTGCTCGGCGTGAGTCCCGATGGGCTAGCCTCCCATGACAGATTCATCAAAAAGTTCAATCTTCCTTTTCTTCTCTTGAGTGATGAAGGTCACAAAATGGCCGAGGCCTACGGCGTATGGGTTGAGAAAAGCATGTACGGACGAAAGTACATGGGGATCGAACGCACGACCTTCGTGATCGACAAAAGCGGCAAGATCGCGGCAACCTTCGAGAAGGTCAAACCGCAAGGACATCCCGAGGAAGTTCTGGAGACGTTACGAACACTTCTCCCGAATGTATCTTTCTAAAATCCCGATAAATTCTTCTTTGATCTTTTCCCCTGTAAGCGTTGTCAATCGCTTTCCGTCCGCATAAACCGGCGCAACGGGTTTCTCTGATGCGCCGGGGAGACTAATGCCGATATCGGCGTGGCGGCTCTCGCCGGGGCCGTTGACCACACAGCCCATCACGGCAACTTTTATTTTCTCTACTCCTGGATATTCCTTTTTCCAAGAAGGCATTTTCCGTTCAACATAGGCGTTGATTTCTTGAGCGAGATTCTGAAAGTAATCGCTTGCGGTCCGTCCGCATCCCGGACAACTGGTGACACTTGGTTTAAAATAACGCAATCCCAAAGCCTGCAAAATGTGCCTGCAGACCTCGACTTCCCGGGAGCGTTTGACGCCGGGCTGGGGGGTCAAAGATACGCGGATCGTATCGCCGATCCCCTGCTGCAGCAAAATGGCCAAAGCGGCCGCGCTTGCTGAGATCCCCTGCACATCGCTTCCCGCCTCTGTTAAACCCAAATGAAGGGCATAGCCGCAGCGTCTGGCGAGCCGCGAATAAACCGTCACCATATCCTGCAGACCCGACATCTTAACGCTCAAAATGATTTTGTTTGCGCCCAGCCCAAGTTTCTCGGCGTATTCAGCGCTGCGCAGCGCGCTTTGGATCATGGCCTCATAGGTGACTTCTTCCGAATCTTTGGGGTTTTTCAATTTAGCGTTTTGATCCATCAACTCCGTCAACAGCTCTTGATCTAAGGACCCCCAATTGACTCCGATGCGAACGGGTTTATTGTTGTCGATGGCGATCTTGACAATCGCGGCAAAATTTTCATCATGCAGCTTCCCCCGGCCCACATTGCCGGGATTAATCCGATATTTATCGAGAAGCTTGGCGCATCGAGGGTGTTTGCGAAGAAGCGTATGCCCGTTGAAATGAAAATCTCCGATAATGGGGGTGGCGTGGCCTTTGTCCCTTAAGATGTTGATAGCCTCCGGCACAGCCCGAGCCGCATCGTCATCGTTGACGGTCCAGCGCACCAGCTCCGCGCCGGCTTCGATCAGCTCGATGGTTTGAGCCAACGTGGCGTTGACATCGGCAGTCGGTGTATCCGTCATGGATTGGATGGCAATCGGATGATCGCCTCCAATCAAAACGGAACCAACCTTCACGATTAGAGTTTTTCGTCTCATTTCGCCTGTTTCTGTTGATAATCAATGACCGGTTTAGTCCACGGCGTCTGCTGATTGATGACCGCCAACTCGAGGGGACAGGCATTCGCCGGCACCGACAACGCAAACATCACCATATCCGCCACGGTCTCAGCGGACATCAAACGCGATTTCTCCTCTTGGGTGATATTTTGGAGATGGTCGGTTAATTCCGTGTCCACGACACCCGGCAAAATCGAAGTCACCTTGACCCCATGATCGCGCATCTCCCAAAAAAGCCCTTTACAAAATGCCCTGAGGCCGACCTTCAGGGAACTGTACGTTAGAAAAGTCCTCGGCACGGGATCGACTAACGTCGAACCAGAGACCATGTTGATGATCGCGCCATTCTTTCTCTCGATCATGTGGGGGATAACGAGCCGAATCAAACGCACATACCCAAGATAATTGGTGTGGACGAGCCTCTCCAAATCTTCGAGAGGCTGTTTTTCAAAAGGGTATTGGCTGGAGACACCGGCGTTGTTGATCAAGATATCAATCGTCTTAAACTCTCGAAGAGCGGTCTCGGCTAAATTCTTGAGGTCTTCCAATTGGGCCACATCCGTGGGAACCCCGATCACGGCCACGCCGGTTTTTTCTTTGATCTCCTGGACCGTCTGATCCAAGGCCTCTTTTGTCCTGGCCGCTAAGATAAGGTTGATACCCTCTTTCGCCAGACGCACGGCAACCGCTCTTCCTATCCCGCGGCTTGCTCCGGTAATAACGGCGTTTTTGCCTCTTAGACTGGACATCCGTACCCCCTCTTTTAAAAGATCATTGTTCTATTTTGTTTGCGGTTACTAATACAAATGCTTTAAATCCTGTGTCATTGCGAGTCCCGACGCTTCCAGTTGGGACGAAGCAATCTTTTAAAAGATTGCTTCGTCGGCAAAGCTTAAAATTTAAACCTCCTCGCAATGACACGGCTTATTTAACACGTTTGTATTATGTGGCATCTTTTGCTGTTTCCGGAATGATTTTCTTTAGGAATAACGACAGGGTAAACATTAAAATGCTTATCCCCAAAAACGTGAGGGCAAAGCTTTTCTCGACAAAAATACCGCTTACCAAGAATCCCAAACCCCCGCCTAAAAATCGAAGCGAGGAATTGAGGCTGGCCATCTCCGAGCGGTTTTCATCCGGAAAATCCGTCAAGACCGTCGAGACCCCATTGTGGCCTATCGTCCACCCAACGGCCAGCAAAATAAGAATAAAAGCCAGCAGGGCGGTATTAGATTTTACGCTTAAAAGCATAACGCCAACGGCCAGCACCAAAATCCCTACACGGCAGGAAACGAGCCTTCCCTTCTGGTCGGTCAGATGACCTCCGATATTCTGACCGCAGGCAGAGCTCACGGCCATTAAACCAAATAAAAGGCTGATCGTCAATTGTTGCAATTGATAAACACGATCCATATAAACCCCTAGCCAGCGGTCTACCCCGTGATACAAAGTGCTCATGAGGGTAATAAAAATAAAGATGTTGCGCATCTTGGCATCGCGAAAAACATTCCCATAATCTGTGCGGCCCTCAATCCTTTGGAGTGAATCCCCTGAAGAAGTAAAAAAAAGAAAGATTGCGGTCAAAAGCCCTAATCCCGCGGGAATAAAAAATTGCCATCGCCAGTGGGCAACGCCGCTTAAAATGATTCCGGAGACAGAGGCTACAAAGCTGCAGCTAAAAAAAAGCCCGACAAGCCGGCCGCGGACACCCTTCTCGAATATCCGCCCGATCAAAATCAAACCCAAAGGGACAACGCCGGCGGAGAAAACCCCCATCAAAACCCGAAAGAACAGTATTAAATGAATCGAATCCGATACACCGCAAAGAAAATTGGTTACGGCAAACAGAGACATCGTCCCCAGCATGATTGTTCTGACGGCGACTTTTCTGGCCAAGGGGGCGTACCCCAAGGCCGCGATGCCGTAGGAAATCATGTAATAAGGAATGATTTTCGCCACGAGGAGATCGGGAATCGCCAGATCTCGGCTGATGGCGGGAATAACGGCAGAAAGGGCCGCGACATTCAAAGAGATCGCGGCTTGCTGCAGGCACAAAAGACCAAGGAGGATGTGGCTGGGATTGATGGGGACCTCATTTTTTTGCCGCCACGTCAATGGCTTCTTTCTCGATCACGTCCTTAAAAATCTTCATATTATGCCGTGAATGCTCGTTTAAGAACCCTTCAATTTGCTCGGCGGTGAATTTCGTGAATTTGAGATCCAGATCAAAATCTTGAATCCAAACCATCTCAACGCCGTTGGGCGTTTCGTTATAAAGCCAGATGATTTTCATGTAGCGGAAAGGAAAGAGCGGCTCCCAGCGCGAGGCGTAGGCGAATTTCAAATCCTTGTACAGCCAGCGCTTTGAGACCCACGATTTATTTTCGTCATCGGTAAGGCGGAAAGTAATCTCATTCCCTTTCCTCTCCAACACCTCCGCCTTGACGTATTCCCTTCCGAATAACTCCGTCCAGCGCTCGATATGATTGGAAGTGTCAAAAACCTGCTCGTAGGGGGCGTTAATAACAATTGAATTTCGTGTGTGGCCCATAAGTGTTCTCCTTTTTATCGTTTAGTTCTAGAAAATGTTAGGAACTTCGCTACCAAAGCGGCTGGGATAAAAATAACAGCCATAGTTTTCATAATATGCCAAACTCTCTTCCATGAAAATTTCTGTGATTCCAGAAACATTTGCTGACAAACCTCCTTGGAATGTTTACAATTTATCAGACCTTTAGGAGAAAAGATTTCAAAAAGTATGCTCCCAATAATCAAAAAACATAGAAATAAACTCCCTATGCGAAGAATAGAAATTGAGTTTCGCGTATGGCCCATTGTTTTCTCCCCTTTAGAAAATTCTTTCCCTGTCATCTCAAACTCTCCTCCGTATACAACGACAACTCGATCATCCGCTCCAGGAGCTGGGAATGGTCGACGTTTAGAAAATTGGCCAGAATGAGTTCTTTCACAAACAGCCGGCAGATGTAGCGCAGCTTCCGGCTTTTTTCTCTGGAGGCATAGACAAAATCACGGTGAGCGTTATGGATGATCGTAATCGCGCTCCAGTTATCGCCGATGCGCAGGCGGCCGGATTCATCGTGTTTAGATTTTTGGGGGTGTCGTTTCGTTGGCATATTTATATTTATGGCTGAATGACAATATAGTTTCTAGCGATGATATCCCGAAATTCGGGAGATATCCGGTTCCAGTCCACTACATCCACCCGAAAAGGAAGATCAGATTCCTGAAACGCGTCTTTTAATTGAATCAAAACGGATTTGGCGATTCTGTCTTTTCCCACAATCGCCAAGTCAAGATCAGAATACAATTTGGCGCGGCCTTCTACCCTTGAACCAAAGACGCGCACCTCAAAACCAGGCACATATTCTTTTAAGATTTCCTTAACTGTGTTTAAATCCTTTTCCTTAACATCAATCATTTTTGGCTTCCAAATTTTTTAACAGCTCCTTGGCATCGCTCAAAAATTTTTTAGCTGCTTCAAAAATTTCTTGGGCCGTATTTTTATCATACGTATGGGCTGTTTCATTACGAGCCTCATGATACTCCATCCAACAGTTAACTTCAGTGATTAACTGATTTTCTGCCGCTATTCTAAATAATTCTTTGCGTGGAATTCCATCCACGTAGGTGGCCCCAAGATTATTCTCTAACCAGCGCTTCATAAATTTCCAACATAATTCATAGGTGAACTCAAAATTCTGTATAACGCCGGCCCGGATAACGTCTTTCTGGTTTTCAGTGAATCCAGCGAGTTTATCCTGGGAACAGGCAAAATCTAAAGCCATTTCCAAAGAACGAACCGCTTTCTTCAAACTAGTTAAATCCAATGTCATGTTTTGACTCCTCCACTTTTTTTCAATCAACAATCGCCACGGCTCGGCACCAGCCCGCGCCGGCGTTTCTTATTTTCACCGGCAGACACGACACCGTAAACCCAAACGGCCTGGGGATCGCGCCCAAATTCCCTAACCGCTCCATATGCGCATACTCTCTGCGGCGGCCCAGGAAATGGCACGGCCAAATCTTGGATTTGTCTTTGGTGGTTAGGAATTCTTTAAACATCACAAAGCACGGACGGTCCAGACCGATTGTGTCGATCCCCATCATCTTGATCCCTTGGTCCAAAAGATATTCAACCGCCTCGGGAACAAGGCCCACGTATTGATTGACATAATCTTCTGTCCCTACCCGTCGATCGCCCCCGGTATAAAACAAGACAATATCCAGGGGCTTGAGTTTGTAGTGGATCTTTTGGAGGGCTTGAGCGACATGGTCCTTCGTGATGTATTCGGGAAATTTAAGGGAGGTAAAATCCAGCCGCACGCCGGCCCCGTAACACCACTCCAAGGGAACGTCCATGATCTGCTTGGCGGGTTTCCCCTCGCAGGTCGTCCCATAATGATAAGGGGCATCCACATGAGTGCCCATATGAACGGAGGAATGAACGGTTTCTAAGGAAAGCATTTCCCCATCCGGGATTTCATCGGCGGTCGCCACGCGCTCACCCCGGTCAAACCTCTCTCGACCGCCGGGCTCTTTCGTCATCACCACCCAATTGAAATGCTCCACACCATCTTTGGGGCTGAGGCGGTCGATCGTCGCGGAGTGGGTCTCGACAAGAGTGTCGTCAATGGGAAGGCTTAAATCGATGATCTGCATTTTGGTTTATGGTCTTTGGGACAAATCACGCAGGGATACCTTTCGATTTTAAAATCTGGACAATTTGATGCAAGGTGTGTGTTTTCTTAAATTCATTGCCTGCACCAACGGCAGCACCAAATTCTTTTTTTATCGCTACCGAAAGCTCGACCATCTCGGTGGAATCAATGCCTAAGGACTGATCCAGTTGGGCTTCGGGTTTAATGTCCTCGGGCTTAATGTCGAGGACTCTTTGAAAAAGGCCCTTGATTCTTTCTTCCAGACCCACTCCCACCGTCATACGATCCCCCCTCCTTTTTATTCGTCACGCCTTCTGCAGAATCAACGCGCAATTGATTCCCCCGCGCCCACGGGAAATAACCAGGGCATTTTTGATGTCTTTAGCCTGCGCCTTATTGGGACAGTAATCCAAATCGCACTCCGGATCAGGCTCTAGATAATTGATCGTCGGAGGAACGGTATGATTCTCCATAGCCAAGACGGTTGTGATGACGTCCATGACGCCGGAGGCGCCCAGCATATTCCCAAACATGGATTTGGGCGCCGAGACCGGAATCTTCTTGGCATAACCATCGAAAGCGCTCTTGATCCCCCGCGTCTCACTGAGATCGCCTAAAAGAGTTCCCGCGCCATCGGCGCAGATATAATCGAGTTGAGAGGGCTCAAGCTGGGCGTCTTTCATGGCCATCCGAATGGCACGGGCAAGCTGAACCCCATCACCATCGGGATGGATTCGATCAACCCCGTCGGTCGTTGTCCCATAACCAATAATATACGCGTACGTATGGGCCTTTCTTTCTTGGCCCCTTGAGGGTGATTCGAGAATCACGACCCCCGATCCTTCCGCAATCGCAAACCCATCGCGCGTCTTATCAAACGGCCGGTACGCTGTTTTGGGATAATCGTTTCTTTGGGTCAGCATCCCCGAGGTATTGCAGCACAAAAGGGCATAGGGGGTCACCGGCGCTTCCATCCCTCCCGCCAAAATAAAATCGTCCTTACCCCTCGTAAGGGTCTTGGCCGCATAGGCAATGGCCATGAGCGAGCTTGCGCGATCCGCCACAACGGTCTTGCTGTATCCTTTCAGGCCGTATTGAATCGAGATCTGGCCTTGAGGCGCTGCCGGAAACCACGCGGAGGCAAGAAAAGGGCTGACCCCCTCCCTTCCTTCGAGATACAAATCCCGCAACTCTGTCTCTCCATACAGCCAGCCGCCGATGGCGTTTCCCATAAAGATACCGCCGCGCCTTAAATCTTCCTTCGACAAGTCGAGCTGAGCATCCCCAGTGGCCATCTCCGAGGCCACCAGCGCCATATGAGAAAAAAGATCGATTTTTTTCAAGAGGCGTGAAGAGACATTGCTATATCCATCTAATTCATGCACCTGACCGGCGATGTGCGAGGGATACCGTGAGGCATCGAAGCGTTCGATCCGGTCGACCATCGAACGGCCAGCTCTTATGTTGGCCCAGAAGGCGCGCTTGTCGAGTCCGCTGGGGCTGACGATGCCGAGTCCAGTGATGGCGATTTTATCCATTTACTCAAACCTCCTCAACACCATCGCCGAATGAATCCCCGAGAAACCGCTGCTTGTTTTCAGCATACAATGGACCTTCTTAGATCGGGCTTCGTTTGGGATATAATCCAGATCACACAAGGGA
Source organism: uncultured Planctomycetales bacterium (assembly GCA_964571895.1). Lineage (GTDB taxonomy): Bacteria > Omnitrophota > Gorgyraeia > Zapsychrales > JAHFFX01 > CAZNDW01. Next base: position 13,244 of record CAZNDW010000010.1, on the reverse strand, counting down.
TCCGGCTCTTCTTGGTTGATCGTCGGAGGTAAGATATTTCTTTCAAAAATGAGCGCCCCCATCGCCAGCTCAATCCCATTGGCTCCGGCCAATGGATGTCCAATCATGGATTTCAAAGAGCTGGTGGGAATTTTATAGGCATAATCACCCAAGGCCATTTTGTAGGCGCTGGTTTCAAAAACGTCATTTTGCCGGGTGGAAGATCCATGGGCGTTGATGTAGTCCAGATCCCTGGGCTTGATCCCCGCATCGTTCAGGGCCGCGATGATGCATTCGCTCATCGCGTCGCCTTCGGGAGGGAGGTCGGTCATATGAAAGGCATTGCAGGTGGTGCCAAAGCCAACCACCTCACAATAGATCCGTGCCCCTCGTCTTTTGGCGTGCTCCAGTTCCTCAAGGATCAGGAGTCCGCTTCCCTCCGAGATCACAAATCCATCCCGTTGGGCATCAAAAGGCCGAGAGGCCTTGTGCGGATCGTCGTTGTGCACAGAAAGCACGTTGACGGTATCAAAAGCGCCAAAGGTGATCGGGGTGATCGGCGCCTCACTGGCGCCGGTGATCATAAGATCCTCTTCGTCATCGCCAATGGCCTCGAACGAAAACCCCACGGAATCCGTCCCAGCGGTGCAGCCGGTAGAAATGGTGTTGCAGATTCCCTTGAGACCATATCGGGCGGCGATCTCGCTGGAGGGGGTATTGAACATCGAGGCGTCGTAGAGGTCCGGCCGGACAATGGTGGGATCAATGGGTTTCTTTCCGCTGTCCGTGACCAGGGCAAATTCTTCTTCCATATACTTTGTGCCGCAAATGGCGTTGGCCAGCGAAACCCCCATCCGCTCCTTGTCCACTTTGCTCAAATCCAAACGGGCATCCTCTAAAGCCATCTTGGAAGCAACCATGGCAAACTGCACATAACGGTCCATGCGGATCGCTTCTTCCCATGTCAGCCCCAATTTCAAGGGATCGAAATCTCTGACCTGCGCCGCAATCTTCGTATTAAAAAGGGAAACGTCAAATTCCGTGACCCGTTCGACCGCAGAGACCCCCCGGATCATGCCCTGCCAGCAGGCCTCTTTGCCAAGCCCGTTAGGCGAAATGATCCCCACTCCCGTCACCACCACTCGTCTTCGTTTATTCATCTTGAGAAAACTCCCCCTTAATCTCCTCTGGCGAAAAGAAGTGTCCCTCTCTTTCCACTTGATGAACCAGTTCCACGACTTTGCGATTTAACGGAGCCGGCAGATTTATTTCCTCCGCCACGCGGACCACCTCGCCGTTGATATAGTCAATCTCACTGGTTTTCTGTCGCATGATACTCTGGAGAATAGAACCGTACAAAGGCTCCCGACTCAATTTTGTGAGGGTCTGTTGGATGATCCCGGCGGCCTGATCCAAAGGCATGGCCGCTAAACCCAAAATGCGTTCCACCGGAAACCGTGGCAAAGACACCATCCGTATCCCGGCCTTCTGGACGATGTCCAGCCCTTCTTTTAAGAGCAGGACGCTCAGCCGACAGAAATCCAAATCCGCAAACGTCTCCTGCATTGGGGTCCCCACCAAGGCCGGGAGGCAATTGTTGAAATTCACAAAAAGCTTCAGCCATTTCATCCCGGTGATATCCTCGGAGACAACCACCGGAAACGCCTTCTTGAGAACCTCTGCCACGCCTTCGAGCCGCGCATCGTTCGCTGCCTGAGGCCGGCCCATAATCCAGTCTCCTTCAAAATTAAACACCACCTCTGCTGGTCGGATGTAGGTCGCCCCAAACATCACAATGCTGGAAATCATTTGATCCTCTTCGAAGTGTCGGGATAAAATGCGATCCGCTTGGACACCATTTTGGGTGGTCATAATCAACGTTTTTTTATCTAAGAAAGATTGATTTTCTTTAACCGCGTTCTCCAGATCCTGGGTCTTCACGGTAAAAATCGCCAGATCGCATTTCCCATCGATCTGAGGGGCCGATCGAAGAGGAAGGCATTCCTGACCACGGACTCCTTGGATCCTCAAGCCGTTTGTGTTAAGGGCTTGCACTTGGAGGGGTCGGCCCACGAGAAGAATGTCTTCCTTAGCTTTGGCAAGATAACCAGCAACCAGGGAGCCAATCGCTCCTGCCCCAATGACCGCAATCTTCATTCTTTAGAATTTTGCTGACTCTCAACATGATTTTTTAAAGAGGCCAAGGCCAGCTCAACAGCTTTGTCGAACAATCGTTGGAACCGGACCTGCCATAAAATCCGATGGAATAATCCCTGGATGCGATACGTAAGCCAATAGTTGACCTTGGTGCCGTTATAACGCTCTTCGAGGTTGAGGTTTTCTTCAAGAATAAACCGACGATGAGAAAATGTGCGTCGGATCTGGTAGCCATCCATTAACTTTGTCACCTCAACTTCCCAACGGGGTCCCCAAAAGGTCAGAAGCCTTGCCTGATATCGGGTCCCCATTGGGATGCCGCCAGAGGTTATGCGCACAAATTGCAGTCGAGACTTCTTAGGCCACCAGAGGGCCTCACCCCACAAAATGATTTCTCGCTCAACCGTATGTAAGGGAGACTCAATTAAAATAAAATGGTATCGATTTCGTTGTTGGAGTTGTAACCTTTTCTTAAGCTGAGCAATCAGCGCCATCTGCGGTCCCTCTTTTAGAAACAATTCCTCGTATTCAGCGGGGCTCGTCTACTTTGTAATCAAACCCCACCTCATCCAAGAGTCTGATCATGAGGCTGTAAAAGGCAAGGGGGACCTCTGAGAAAAAGGCCCGAACAATATCGGATTCTTCCACCTGAAGAGAACCGCGCTCCCGGGCATTCATCTGTGCCTTTTTGTGAACCACCTGCTGGGCGATTGTCCGATGGAAAAGCGGAATGCGTTCAATCATACTATTGAACTTTGCGAGGGCCTGTTTTTCCCATTCCAGCTTGGCTTGCATTTGAATATTGGACATAGCGATTATCCTTTTATGAGATGTTTCTTTCCCTCATTCATCTAATACAAACGTAGTAAATAAAGTGACGTACACTTAACAGTGTCATTGCGCCTGCCCTGGCCGGGCAGGCCAGGGAGGAGGCCTGGCAATTTATAAATTGGCCGATGGAGCAATCTTTTAAAAGATTGCTTCCCCCGCCGAACTGCGGCGGGGTCGCAATGACACAAGACTTAATGCGTTTGTATTAGACGGTGACGTTCTCAATCCTGGAATTTTTTTCAAATTTCGCGATATTGTTC
>CAZNDW010000010.1:4953-9917 GCA_964571895.1 uncultured Planctomycetales bacterium | reverse complement strand
TTAGACGGTGACGTTCTCAATCCTGGAATTTTTTTCAAATTTCGCGATATTGTTCATGAAGTCCTTAACGCAGAGCTTGACTTTGATGTCATAATTGCTTTCCATAATCCGATGGATGCGTTCCGGTTTTGAGTAATACTCCCGCATGCACCAGGCACCCAGACGCCCCACATCCTCGACACTGAGATGATCGGTGGGAATGACCGGATGCTGAAAATCCCAAGTCTTAAGATTGATCGTATCCGGATCAAACCAGCCTTTGTTGATCCCGTATCTCCAGTCCGGTGAGTTGGGAACCGGGGTCAGATAATCGAGGGCAAAAATATCGGGATCGATCTCATCGGCGACACGCAGTCGTTCTTTGATTTTTGCCTCGGTGTCCTCCCGCAATCCAATGAGAACGGTTCCGACAGTCCCCACGTCTTGTTCCCTTAAGATCCGGATGGTCTTTCTAATCTGATCGATGGTGACTCCCTTGCCGGTCTTGGCCAAAGTCATGTCATCTTCCACCTCAACGCCGGTCAAAGCCATAAAAAGCCCCGCCTTTCGCATCAAGGGCAAGATATCATGCTGAATAATCCATTGATCGGCCCGGCCCAGGCAGACCCATCCGATTTTATTGCCTCTTTTGATTTTTTCCTCACAAAATTCGACCATCGCTTTCGTATCGGTATTAAAGGCGTCGTCCTGAAAGACCACGGTCGTTACACCATACTCTTTCTCTAAAACCTCCAGCTCGTCAACGATCCTTTTGCCGCTTAAACCCCGCCATGTGGTAAAGTCTTTCGCGGCCGAACGGGTATCGTACAAAGCCCATTCGTAGCAAAAATGACATTTCCCCGGACAGCCTCGAGAAGTCATCAACTCCGCGAAGGGTTTCCAATAGGTGTGTCCGACGTATTTGTCCATGGGGAATAAATCATAGGCGGGCATGGGAAGACTATTGAGATCCGGGATAAGGTCGCGGTGAGAACCTATCATGATCGTGCCATTTTTTCTGGATACCAACCCCGCAATCAAGCGCTCCTCCTTCTTGGAAACGGATTGAAGATTCGCTAAGAGCTCTTCCATCGTTAACTCCGCCTCACCGATCATGATATAGTCAAGCCAGGGATTCAAACGCATCTGCCTCTCGTAATCGCCGGCGTACCACAAACCGCCGGCCACTGTCTTGACATGAGGCATCTGTTCCTTAACGAGCCGCAAGGCCTCGTTAAAATACCAAATGACGGCTGCCCCGCAGGTGGAATGGAGCAGCTCGCCAACGAAAACCACATCGGGATTGATTTCCTTAACGGCCTTCAGCATATCCTGCCAATCCATATCAAAGGCCCGGCAATCAAGGGCCGCGACCTCGGCCGCCTTTTTCGTCCGTAGGTACGCCGCGGCCTGGGCGTGCATCTGATTGGCGGCCTTGTGCAGACCATGGGAATCCCAGGCTTTGATGGGTGGGGTTAGGAAAAGGACTTTCATGTTTTTTTCTCCTTTTTGATTTTCCAAATCTAAATTTTCTCAAACTAAAACCACGAGGCGGCCAACGAACGCCCCTCCGGCGTCATATCGGTAGAGATATGCTTTGTTTGGGTGTATTCTAAAAGGCCTTCCCGCCCCAATTCCCGTCCGAATCCGCTTTGCTTGTATCCGCCGAAGGGGACTTCGTTATAAAATCCGCCGTAGGTGTTGATCCAGACCGTACCGCAGCGAAGTCGCCGGGCCGCGAGATTCGCTTTCTTTAAATCCTTGGTCCACACACAAGCCGCCAGACCGTAGGGAGAATCGTTCGCGATAGAGATGGCTTCATTCAACTGCGAGAAACGAATCACCGAGAGGACAGGCCCAAAGATTTCCTCCCGGGCAATGGTCATGGAATTTTTGACCTCGGATAAAATCGTCGGCTCCACATAAAATCCTTTTTGCAATTCCTTATCTTTCGGGATCCCACCGCCACAAAGAAGGACAGCCCCTTCTTTTTTCCCGGTTTGAATCATGCGGAGGATCTTTTCCTGATTCTCCTTTGAGATCACCGGCCCGATGTCGGTTTCATAGCTTAAGCTGTTTCCAATTTTCAGGCTTTTTGTTTTAGCAACCAAACGGCTCAAGAACTCATCATAAATCTTGTCTTCCAGAATGAGACGGGACCCCGCCGTGCACATCTGGCCTTGGTTCATAAAGATCGCGGACAATGTCCCGCCGACGGCAGAATCCCAATCGCAGTCCGCAAAGACAATGTTCGGGGATTTGCCGCCTAACTCCAGACAAATCTTTTTGGTTGTGGATGACGCCAGACGCATGATCTCCCGACCGGTCGTGGTGCTGCCTGAAAAACTCACCATATCCACAGCAGGGTGCTGCACCAAAAGCGCGCTGGTTGCGGGTTGACTGATCGTCACAAAATTCAGAACCCCTGGCGGAAGCCCCACCTCTTCCATCAGCTGCGCCAGTTTCATAATCGAGACACTGGCCAAAGGCGATGGTTTAAATAAAACGGTGTTGCCCGCGATCAAGGCCGGGGCAATCTTCCAAGCCGCCATGATCAACGGATAATTAAAAGGAATAATGCCGGCGACGACCCCCACCGGTTCCCGCTCCACGATGCTTAAAACCGGATCTGGAACCGGGATCTGGTCCCCTTTCCATTGTCCTCCACGACCGGCGAAATATTCAAAGCAATCCGCGGCAGTGGGCACATCAATGAAGGTGGCCTGCTTGATCGTTTTGCCGGTGTCCAAAGATTCCAACTCCGCCAAAATCTTGGCGTGTTCCCGGACAAGACCGGCGATTTTCAAAAGATACGCGCCTCTCTCCTTTGCTGAGAGCTGCGGCCAAGGGCCTTTGTCAAAGGCCCGGCGGCAAGAGGCGATTGCGGCCTCCATATCGGATTCGGTTGCCTCGGCGACTCTGGCAAGAGGCTCCCCCAGGGAAGGATTCATGGTCTCAAAATAATTCTGGTCAGAGGAGGGACACCATTTCCCATCGATCCATAAATCGTATTGATCCATATTTAAGATCGTCGTATTCATATTAACCTGTCTTATTCCACCGGCACGCGCTGCCACAGCTCAAAGATGCGGCTGCAAGGCGCGTACCATCTCGATATCTTGGCAAAATCCCCTTTAAGATTCATCTTTTTCTGTGTCGTCGCCACAAAGGGATCGATCTCCCGATTAAAAACCGCCCTCCAGATGCTGGTGGGGGCCGAGATGAGAAATTCAGCGTTCTCATCACGCCCCACCTCAACAATCCGCCCATTTTTAAAGCTGAAACGATAGCTTTCCCCGGTTTCGCTGATCCTCACGGCCAAATCCATCGTCATCTGGGTCTTCTGGCCTAATTCCTTAAGCTGGGGATCTCCGTTAACCAAACGGACGATTTCCTTCATCTGTTCTTCAGAGAACAATTTGTATTTTGGAGTTATATTGGGGAGTCGGGCCGGTGGTTTGGAGGCGCGAATTTTGGCCCGGGGGAATGATTTTCCATCGGTCTCATACAGACGGCTTAAGGCATCGACCTTCACGGCGTCTTCCAGCCCTTGAATCAAAAGAAAACAATCAAAAAGATTCTTGCCCATGGCGACAACGCCATGATTTTTTAAAACCGTGATATTGTTCTGCACGAGGGATTTGATCACCGGTTTGACCTCCGTCACGGAAGGTGTCTTTTGTTCGATGGCTCTGACCTCCCCCAGATGAAACTTCGCCTCAAACGTGGAAGGACTAAAACTTTGATTTTTCAGATAATAGGCGTTGGTGAAGGTTGTGTGGGTATGGATGACCGCCATGATATCGGCAAAATTCCGGTAGATTTCGGTGTGAAGCAAGTTTTCCGTTGAGACACTGCCTTCTTCTAATAATTTTCCATCGAGCTTCATGGCTAAAACATCTTTTTCTTGAAGAAGTCCAAGACAAGTATCATGGGCTGTTAGCAAAATGGTCTCGGTATCCACACGCGCGCTGATATTACCGTTCAAGCCGCTCACCAAATTTTTTTCCCATAAAAGGCGGCCGATCGCAATGATATCAATCTTCAATTGTTTGACGGTTATCTCAGTCATGGTCGTTTCCCCTCGTAGAGACAGGTTTGAAACCTGTCTCTACGACATTTAAACAGATGCGATTTTGGTGATATATTTTCTCGGCAGCCATTCAACCAGAGGGGCATATCCTCTCATCCCCAAAGGAGCCACTCTCTTTCCCTGAAAATATAAAATCTCTTTAGCGTCTCCTATAAATTTATTCCCGGGCTTTCCCGGAAAAAGATAAAGAGGAACCCTGTGCCTTTTTCCCAAAATCCCCAGAATCAAAGCCCCGACATTACATAAAGCACCGTCTTGGGCAACCTCTTGATACGAAACCCAGATTTCCTTGACCCAATCTTGAAAGAAAAGAAAGCCGGCCATGTTATCGGAGATCAAAGTCGGCATAATTTTTCTTTTTCGAAGCTGTTGGCAAGAATTTCGCGCCGCCTCTAGATGAGGTCTGCCCTCCAAAACAAAAACATTCTGTCTTTTTTCTTTTAAATGGTCAAAAACCCTTGGCTCAAATACGCCCTGTAAAAGAACGATCGACCTCTTCGGGAAGGAATCTCGCCGGATATCTGTTGGGACATGAACGGTCCTCATCGTCCCGCCAATTCCAAAGGAATCTCTTGTTCAATCAACTGATGCGGGACCACGTCAAATCCAGGATAAAAGGCTTTAAGATTTCCGGGTACAATTCTTTTTCGCTCGTACAACAATAATTCCCGAGGATCGCGCAGCTCCAGAGGGATATCCTCGCCTCTTTTGATCTTAGAAGAAGGCTGTGTCAGCACATAGAAAGGAATCCCAAATTCTTTGGCCAGAACCGCCATCTGATAGGTCCCGATCTTGTTGGCGATATCGCCGTTGGCGCAGGAGCGGTCCGACCCAACGATCACCCGATTCACCAATCCATCCGCGATCAGCGAACCGACCGCATTATCGGCGA
>CAZNDW010000010.1:0-4853 GCA_964571895.1 uncultured Planctomycetales bacterium | reverse complement strand
GCTCTTTAGATTTGCGCTCTTCTTACGGAATCTTCGAAGAACCAGAAGAAAGGTATTGAGGACGACCAAAAACTGGCCAAAGGCCCTGGTCTTCATCCCGCGGATAACCTCCACGGCCTGTCGTGTATTCTGCACAGGAATGTAGTGAAGCTTAAAAGGCAATTGCGTCTCGTCCAGAACAAACAAGGTGTCGCCTTTTAATTTTGCAGGCCAGAATAGGGGGGATTCGTTCATTCTATTTTCCTTCCAGTTTCTTCACAGTATTGGGATCAGCCGCACTCAGACGCCTATCCCATATATCAGCACAGGGATATCAATATCGGAAACACCTCTATGCTCTAAATCCCAGACAAATTGTTCAAAATACGAAACCCCCGTTGACATAGATTCCGCCAGTTCTTTAACAGGGACTATTTCTATACCGTACTTTATATGATTGAGTTTATTGAATATCGTCATCTTGGCGCAAACGTTGTATACCATAAAGGCGTATTTACCGAACTGCAACTCAACGCCCAGTTTATTTTTAATAAAATCCATCTCACGAAAAGCCCCCCGTGTTTCGGAGTGATTATAGCCGGTAATATAATAATCCCTCGAATAGTCACATTTCACCCGAACCGTCTTCCATCCTGCATTTTCAAAATCGGATTTGAATGCTTTATTCAAACTCACAGGACTATACAATATCTTCCCTTGCATTGTCTTTTCTGCACTTTTCTTGGTTTTATATTTTGAGGCATCTATCGAGAGAATTATCCCTTCTATTTCAGCAACTAATTCCGGATGAACGCGCTCAATAATTTCTTTGCCTTTATTAAAAGAGTAACTACCCAGTATTTGCATTCTCTTGAATTTCCTTTCCCCACTCTTGCGGCATTTGAGAAACTTTTTCTTTCCCCGTCGGGGTGAATACCGGTTTGCCAACCGGCCGCAGCTTTAAATCTCCGGAAAAATAGCCAGCAATTCGCTTTTTCGCAGTCTCCACATAAACTTCCTCTTTGTCGCAGCCTGCCGCTTTTCTATTATTTTTTATTGCTGCAATTAACGCGGATCCAACGCCGGCATAAGGATCTAACACCCAGTCATTTTCATTAGTTAATGCCAGAACACATCTTTCAACAAGCTCTACCGGAAATTGGCAGGGATGAACCGTTTTTTCAGGGTGATTTGATTTAACATTCGGAATATCCCATATTTCATTTTCCCAATCATTTTTTATGACACTCCAAATATCCGATGGATTTTTGCCTAGGGGGTTGCAAGAAGGCTCCCCTTTTCGCTTGCCTTTAAAATACCTTTTCCCAGGATATTTAGAAGGAACCCTTACACTATTAAGATTAAACTCATATGCCTCAGATTTAGAAAACCACAAAATGGTCTCGTACCGTCCAGAAAATCTTTTACTTGCGTGAAGCCCGTGGCCGAAATGCCATATTATTCTGTTCCTTAATCTTAGGCCGTGCTCTTTAAAGATCGGATAATAATATATATCCAAGGGAAACACCTCGCCTTTATCGATATAATTCCCAACCTCCCAGCACAAACTTCCATCGTCTTTTAAAATCCTTACCAGTTCAGAGATAACAGGTCTTTGTTGCAGCAAGTACTCTTTAATACCAACTTTCTTTTCATAAACCTTTCCAATATTATAAGGCGGTGAAGTGATCACTAATGATATTGTGCGATCTGGAATAGTTCCCAGAAATTTAAGCGTATCTCCCAGCTGAAGAACGATTGCCTTTTCTTCATTGAAATCACTGGAAATCTCTACGCTTTCTTTAAAAAGTGTTTCCATGCTTTGGTTCATGAAGTCTATTTTCCCTCCAATTTCTTCACCGTATTCAACGCCACCGCAATCAGGGCGCTCTCGGCCATGTAATAATTGGGATCCAGAAAGCCCATTTCCCCCGTGATGATATTGTCGCTGACGGCCAAAATAACAGCCGCCGGGATTTTGTAAAGCTGCGCGATCGTTAGAAAGACCGAGCTCACCATATCGACCGCAAGGCATCCTTGATGGATGGCCTTGCCGACGTGTTCTTGGGTCTCGCGTAAGATCGCATCGGTTGACCAAACCCTTCCTTTATGAACGCCGCATCCTGAGTTTTGAGCGACCTCAAAAACCGTTTGGGTTAAACCGGGCTCGGTTGCGGGCTGGAAATCTTCGGCCACGTAGTAGGGGGTCACGCCCTCTCCTCTCAAAGCGCTATCGACAACGACCAGATCGCCAATTTTGATCTCCTCGCTCAAGGCCCCACAGCTTCCAATCCGGAGCATACACTTTGCTTGGGCGTTGCACAGAAGCTCGGTGGTGATCGCCGTGTCCGCCGAAAAACGGCCGCCGTTGATGGCGGTCAGCCGGGTCCCCGCATACTGGCCGGTGTACATGGAGTATTCCATAAAGGTAAAATTCTTGATGGGATTTTCAATCTTCTTAATCAGATTCTCTAATCGTTCTTTAGGGCCGGGGACAATCGCGTACTTTCCGATGTCCTCGGGCCGAAGCTGGACCATCCCCATCAAATCCCGGCCCGTTAAATGGATCTGTCTTTTCATGGTCTGAGTTTTTTGCACCGTTGGGGTCTGCATCATTTAATCCTTTCTCTTAAGGGGAATGGCTTCTTCATAGCTCTCTTTAAGCAGTTCCTTGTCGATTTTTCCTGTCCTGTTTTTTGGCAAACTTGTTTTCAATTCGACCACTTGAGGGACCTTAAAATGGGCCAAATGTTCTCTGGCAAAATATCTCAAATCCTCCTCGCTCGCGTTCCCCCCTTCTTTTAACACCACAAAGGCCTTGACCGCCTCTCCTCTCAAAGGGTCCGGAATTCCCACAACCGCCGCCTCTAAGACCGCTTCGTGTTTGTATAAAGCCTCCTCGACCTCCGGGGCGTAGACAATTTGGCCGGCGACCTTAATCATCTCTTTTTTGCGGCCCACAATATAAAGAAACCCCTCGGCATCAAAACGGCCTAAATCGCCGGTGTGAAACCAGCCGTTTCTTTTAAGCTGAGAGGTCGTCTCGGGATCCTTGTAATAACCCTCCATCACCACCCAGCCGCGGATCACAATCTCGCCCACTTGACCGGCTTGCACTTCCTGATCGTCTTCGTTAAAAATTTTGATTTCGCAATGCGGGGATGGTTTCCCCACACTTTCAATCCTACGGCTTCCCAAAGGCGTCACGGTATTGGGGGGGCAGGTCTCGGTCATGCCCCAGCCATTGAGGAGTTGGGCCCGCGGACAGTGCCGTTGGAATCGTCTGAGGATCTCCGGAGAGCTGGGCGCTCCAAAGACAACCACCCAGCGCAGTGACGATAAATCAAACTGTTCGATTTGCTTCAAGGTCAAAATGGCGGTATACATGGCTGGAACAATATGAAAACACGTGACCCGATGAGACTCAATATTTCTTAAAAACTCCAAAGGATGAAACCTTTCCATCAGAACAAGGCTGATGCCAAATAGGACACAATTCTGGATGTAAATTAAACCGGCAATATGGCTGAGCGGTAAGGCGCATAGCTTAATGTCCTGATCCGACAAATCGACGAAATACTCCATGGCCCGAGGAGAGCCTTCGAGATGCTTATAATTCAACAGAACCCCTTTGGGTTTTCCGCTTGTGCCGGAGGTATATAAAATTAAGGCTGGATCCTGATCGTTTATGGGGATGGGCTGCCAATGGGTGGAGGCCTTTGCCATGATCTCATTCCAAGAAAGCGCGTGGTCGATTTTTTCCCCACAAACAATTAAGACTTTAAGAGAAGAAACCGCCTCTTTAAGACGACCTAAAGAAACTTCGTGATGCCCCTCGGCGATCAAAACTTTTGCTTGCGAGTGCTCCAAACAAGAGATCAGCTCATCGGTTTTCAGCATATAATCCAGCGGCACGGCAACCGCCCCCAGGCAAAAACAGGCCAGATAACTATAAACATATTCTGGGCCGTTGGGGAGATAGATCGCCACCTTGTCGGACTTTTGAACGCCGCAGGTCCGAAGGGCATTCGCTAGTCTTAAAACATTCTCCTCTAACTTTATAAAAGAGATTCCCTCCCCTTTAAAAAATAGGGCGGGTTTTTGGGGATACCTTTGGACTGTTTGGTGCAATATAGACAGGAGATCCATTTCGTAACCTTAAGCAATTCTGAAACTTCGAGATTTTTCCAATAATAGTAAAATTTTACTAGTTAGATTTTAATATCCATATTCTATTTGTCAAGTAATATATTAGTATTAAAGCTTCTACCGGGTCATAGAAGCTGCCGGGCAGGGGGAATTGTAAGGTCTATTCGAGGGTTTCCATGAGGCTGGTAATTGATTTGATTTCTGCCTGAACCAAATCGACATCGTGGTTAAGGATAACCCTAAGATGCTGGCTGGGGACTTTGAGGTTTTCTTTGAGATTTTCTAAGTCTTTTTGGATTCTTTTGAGGAAGATCACCCGCGCCCGGAGTCTTCGCCGGGCGAGCTTTTTGTCTACATAAGGGAGAAAATATAAGGATAAATCGATATTAAAATAGGGCCGCTCAATGGACAAAAAGCTCTCATTAATCAGATGATCAAAAATCTTTTCCCCTTCAGGTGTGATGCTATAGACAAATTTTTCTGGCCACCGCCCTTCTCGTCCCACATCCTTATGAACAAGGCCGAGCTTTTCCATCTTTTTTAAAGGATAATAAATCGACTTGATCTTGAGGCCGACAAAAGGAAACAGCTCTTCTTCAATCTGCCGCTTGATCTCGTACCCATGCTTTGGCCCCTCTTTCAAAAGGCCCAAAAAGAGCAACTCATGCTCGATCATAGGAATTGTTGCCCCTCTTTCTTAAGAGATGTCTACAAGAACTTTGACA
>CAZNDW010000009.1:22639-25376 GCA_964571895.1 uncultured Planctomycetales bacterium | reverse complement strand
ACGAAAAGGTCTTATCAACCTCAAGCCCATGGATCCCTGGAATCGAATTGCGCATTTATCAAGAGAGCAAATCCGCACGCTGCAAAATAAAAAACTGGCCGACTTTATCAACCATCAGCTCTATCCTTTCAGCCCTTATTATCGAAAATTATTTGATGAGCACCGTATCAATCCCCGCCAGATCAAGACACTTGAGGATTTAAGACAGATCCCTTTGACATCCAAAACCGATTTTCTTCCATCCCCAGAGAATCCGGAGAAGTTCAAAGACTTTGTGCTGCAGCCGGACAACCTCAAGATTCGTCAATTTTGGCCGGCGCTGCGGCTTTTGCGTTTGGCCTTGGCTTCCGGCGTACGCGGGTCGGAATTCGTCCGCCGCCAAATCACCCACGAGTATCGCCCGGTCTTTGCGACCTTTACGACCGGGACAACCAACACGCCGGTTTCATTTTTGTATTCCCCCTACGATATCAAAAATCTTTATACCTCCGGCGCCCGGATGCTGAATCTTTTTAATATCAGCAACTCCGAGCGGGTGGTCAACATTTTTCCTTTTGCTCCCCATTTGGCCTTTTGGCAGGTGGTCTTTGGCGGGCTTTCCTCGGATCTTTTGATTTTAAGCACGGGAGGAGGAAAGGTGATGACCACCGAGGGTAATATCACAGCGATTTTGAAAATGCGGCCTTCGGTGATTTTGGGGGTGCCCAGTTATGTCTATCATTTGCTCCGGGTGGCGGAGGGGAAAGGATGCCGGATGGAATTTGTTAAAAGAGTGGTTTTGGGAGCGGCGGCGGTCAGCGAGCCATTCAAACAGAAATTGAGAAGCCTTTTGGATTTGATGGGCGCTAAGGAGGTGGCGATCTTTGGGACCTATGGGTTCACCGAGGCGCGCTCGGCCTGGGCCGAATGTCCCTCGAAACCCGGAACATCCAGCGGTTATCATCTTTATCCGGACAAGGAAATTTTTGAAGTGATTGATTCCAAAACGGGAGAAGTCAAAAAAGAAGGCGAAGAGGGAGAGCTGGTTTACACGGCCTTGGATAGCCGAGGCAGTGCCCTTCTGCGCTATCGAACCGGGGATTTTGTCAAAGGCGGTATCACCTGCGAACCTTGCCCTTATTGTGGTAAAACCGTGGGACGGATCGCCAGCGAGATCACCCGAATCTCCGATATCCAGGGGTTGCAGCTTTCTAAAATCAAGGGCTCGTTGGTGGATCTCAGTCATTTCGCCGCGGTCCTCAACAATTTCCCTTCGATTGTGGAATGGCAGATGGAGATCAGAAAAAAAGACAACGACCCGCACGAGGTGGATGAATTGCTGGTGTATGTGTGCGCCACAGATTCCGTGGATCAAAATCAGCTCAAGGAGGATCTCAAAAAAAGCATAGCCTCAGCCACCGAGGTCACTCCCAACCAAATCATTTTTACCTCTTTGCCGGAATTGGTCAAACGTTTGGAATTGGAGACCGCCTCCAAGGAAAAGCGAATTTTGGATTTGAGGCCGAAACCCCCTCCCTAGCCCTCCCCCATTTTGGGGGAGGGAAGGGAGGGGGAGGGAAAAATCGGTTTTGAACTGGCTTCTAGAAAAGCATATCCAATTCCCTCGGCACCGAGCGAATTGGGGATTCTGGATTTGAGACCAAAATATGGAACGAGTTGCCATTATCAATGGTATCCGAACACCATTTGTCAAAATGGGCACAGTATTCAACGACCTCAGCGCCCAAGAGCTCGGCCGGATCGTCACGCGGGAATTGATCGAACGGCTAGATCTCGATGTGCATTTGATTGAGGAAGTGATTTTTGGCAATGTCTCGCAACCGCCCGAGGCGGCCAATGTTTCTCGGGTGATTAGCCTTTTAAGCGGGATCCCTTCCACGACTCCGGCTTTCACCGTCCACCGCAACTGCGCCTCAGGGCTCGAGGCTGTTGTGACCGCGGCCCTTAAGATCCAGGCCCAAGAGGTGCATTGTGTCTTAGCCGGCGGCACCGAATCCATGAGCAATATCCCGTTTTTTTTAAGCAAAGAATTGCAGGAGGTGATCTTTCGGTTTAATCGTTCAAAGAGTTTGCCAGAGAAATTAAAAGTTTTAGGAGGGCTGCGTCCGGGCTTTCTCAAACCGAAGATCGGTCTTAATCTAGGATTGACGGATCCGGTGTGCGGCCTGAACATGGGCCAGACCGCGGAGGTGCTGGCCAAAGAGTTTGGAATCAGCCGAGAAGAACAGGATAAATTTTCTTTACGAAGCCACCAGCATGCGCTGGCCGGCCGAGAAGCGCTCAAGGAAGAAATCGTTCCGGTTATTCCAGCACCCCACTACAAAAATGTTGTGGAATTCGACAACGGCCCGCGGGACAATCAGACCCTTGAGGCCTTGGCCAATCTTAAAACCATTTTCGATCGGGATTGCGGCACCATCACGGCCGGGAATTCCAGTCAAGTGACCGATGGGGCGGTGGCGCTTCTTCTGATGCAGGAAAGCCGGGCCAAAGAATTAAAGCTGGAGCCTTTGGGATATGTGAAGGCTTTTGCCTTTGCGGGTGTCGAACCCCATCGGATGGGGATTGGCCCTGCGCATGCGATTCCCCGGGTTTTAAAGAAGGCAGGAATGACCTTGAAGCAGATTCAGGCCATCGAAATCAACGAGGCTTTTGCGGCTCAAGTGTTGGCCTGTCTTAAGGCCTTAGAGAGCGATCAGTTTGCCCGGCAATTCGGCTATGAAGGGTTTACGGGATC
>CAZNDW010000009.1:17087-22539 GCA_964571895.1 uncultured Planctomycetales bacterium | reverse complement strand
GATCAGCCGGAGGCGAAAGTCAACCTCCTGACTTCGGATGCTTTAAAACGTTTGGAAGTGATTTTAGATGAGCTTCCAAAGAATCCTTCTTTGAGTGCCGTTGTGTTCTTGAGCTCTAAGAAAGATGTCTTTCTGGCTGGTGCGGATATCAAAGAAATCGAAACGATCACAACGAGGCAAGAAGGCGAGGTGAAATCGAAGGTCGGTCAAAACATTTTCAATCGAATCGAAGACCTGAAGATCCCATCGGTGGCCGTCGTAGATGGTGTGGCTTTGGGAGGAGGGTGCGAGCTGGTTTTGAGTTGTCGCTTTCGCGTGGCGACCCTCAACGAGAAGGTCAAAATCGGACTTCCCGAGGTCCATTTGGGCGTTATTCCGGGTTTTGGGGGAACTTACCGTCTGCCCCGGCTTCTGGGGTTGAAGGAGGCGCTCAAGATCATCGCGGGAGGCAAACCCCTCAATGGATTAGAAGCCTACCGAATCGGTCTGGTGGATCGGCTCTTGCCTCAGCAGGGTTTGACGGCCTCTGTGGATCAATTCCTTGCTGACATTCTAAGCCAAAAAGTTCACCCCCACACCCGTCAAAAGGATCCTTTGACCGCATTTTTGGAATCCACTCGCATCGGTCGGTCTATTTTATTCGCCCAATTCCGCAAGAAGGTCCTTCAGACAACCAAAGGATTTTATCCCGCGCCCTTGAAGGTCCTTGAGGTCATCCAGAAAGCTTATGGGCTGAATCGGGAAAAGGCCCTGGCCTTTGAGGCGCAGGCCTTTGGAGAGCTGGCGACAACAGAGGTGTCTAAAAATCTGATTAAAGTTTTTTATCTGGGTGAGAAATGCAAAAAAATTTCCCTCCCGGCAGGAGACACCCTTAAGCCCAAGGCTCTTGAAAAGTGCGCTGTAGTGGGGGCAGGAGTCATGGGAGGGGGGATCGCTCAGCTTTTGAGCGCAAAGGGAATCTGGGTGAGGCTGAAGGATGTCAATGATCAAGCGCTGGCCAACGGGCTTAAGGCCGCGCACAAGATTTATCAGGAAGCCGTCAAAAAACGCAGACTTAAAAAATCTGAGGCCGAGCGAAAAATGGGACAAATCACGCCCACCGTGGATTACAGCGGATTCAAGAACGCCGATTGTGTCATTGAGGCCATTGTTGAAGACCTCAATGTGAAAAAAAGAATCTTTCAAGAGTTGAGCCAAATCGTGTCACCCGAGACAATCTTATGCACCAACACCTCGGCCTTGTCGGTGACCGAATTGGCCAAGGCCGCCCAAGACCCTTCGCGGGTGGTTGGTTTTCATTTTTTTAATCCGGTGCATCGTATGCCTTTGGTGGAAATCATCACAACCCAGCTCACATCTCCTGAGACCGTGGCCTTGGCTTTTCATCTGGCGAGGCGTCTGGAAAGAACGGCTATCCTTGTGAAAGACTCCTGCGGATTTTTGATCAATCGGATTCTGTTGAGTTACGTCAATGAGGCGGGCCGCCTTCTTGAGGAAGGAGGCCGCCTCGAATGGATCGATGCGATGGTAACCGACTTCGGGATGCCTATGGGGCCTTTTCGGCTATCAGATGAAGTGGGATTGGATATCGGAATCAAGGTTTTACACTCCCTTGAGGAGAGCTTTGGAGATCGATTTAAGCCCGTAGGCATCTTTGAAAAAATTTACGCTCGCGGATTATTGGGAAAGAAATCAGGCAAGGGATTTTATATTTATCATCCTCAGAAAAGGCCCAACCCTGAAGTTTATCCAATGCTGGGGAAACCCCCTCGTCCGCTGAATCGGGACGAATGCCTCCAGCGCATGATCTATGGAATGATCAATGAGGCGGCTCGGTGTTTAGAGGAGGGGGTGGTGGATGATCCGGATACGGTGGATATCGGCATGATCATGGGCACGGGTTTTCCGGCGTTTCGAGGAGGGCTCATTCCCTATGCCCGGGCAATTGGCATGGACAAGATCATTCACACCTTGAAAGGGTTTGAATTAAAATTCCATTCCGATCGTTTCCGGCCTTGTGAATATCTGTGGCGGTTGAAGGGGTCATGAGTCATGCGTTGTGCGTCATGGGCTATGAGCTGTGTGTCGTGGGCCACGCATGACGCAAGACCCATGACCTAAAGCTCATAACGATTGAGGATGATGACTTATCTTAGAATTTCGGGAGTCTCTATCTTAATTATTTTAAGCACGGGTCTATCCGGCTGTGCCTCCCGATTCTTATCGTATCAAGATCCGGTCTACGGGATCAAAATCCAATATCCCAAAGAATGGACCGTTCATGAGAAGGCCGAGGGCGTGGGGGTCGTGGCCTTTCGATCCCCCCCAAAAGGATCGATGGATGTCTTCCAGGAAAATCTGAACATTGTGGTGCAGGATTTGGGGGGCCGTTCGATTCCGCTGATGCAATTTAACGAAATGGCGATCAATCAGCTCCGCCAGATGTATTCTAACGTTGAGATCCTGGAGTCGGGGCCGATGATATTATCCGGCAAGGCCGGCCATAAAGTGGAATATATCGTAAGAGCAGAGCTGAGGCTTAAGATTCTGCAGGTGTGGACAATCAAAAATTATAAAGCGTACATTATGACTTTTAGCGCGGATGCGGATCATTATCAAGATTACAGCGCGACGGCGTGGGATATGATCAATTCTTTTGAGATTCCCCCATGAGATGGAATGCTCGTCGTCCAACCTCAGAAAGGATTTGAGCTATGAAAACTGAAAGAGTGCCCTATGAAAAACAGGTCTTTGTCTGCACCAACGACCGCGGCGGTGAGAGCCCTAGCTGCGGCGACCATCAAGGAGAGCTGGTTTTTCAAAAGCTGCGGCAGATCGCCAAGGACCGCGGGCTTCATCCGCGAATCCGAGTGGCCCAAGCCAAATGCCTCGGGCAGTGCAGCCAAGGGGTCAACATCATGATCTATCCGGATGCGATCTGGCACAGCAACGTCAGCCTTGAGGATGTCGGGATGCTGGCGGACCAATATCTGACCCCTCGGGAAAAAACAGAATGAAACGATGAGTATTTTTGACAAACACATCAACGAAGAAAAGAGGGCGTCTCTCGAGCTCATCGAAGCCTCTCGGGAAAGTGAGTGGAAATATCCCAGCTTTGCTCTGAAGCTCTTTCACGGGCTGGTGGACTGGTCTTTGATTCACCCTTTCCCCGTGCAGTCCCAGGAAGAAAAAAAGCAGGGCGACGAATTCCTTGCTCAATTAGAAAAGTTATTAAAAGAGAGATTGGATCCCGATAGTGTGGATCGCACCGGATGCATCCCCCCGGAGGTTATGCAAGGCCTGGTGGATTTGAAGGCCTTTGCCATCAAGATCCCGCAAGAATACGGCGGTTTGGGTTTAAGCCAAGTCAATTATAACCGTGCGATTCATCTCGTGGCCAGCTTCTGCGGGTCCACCGCGGTTTTGTTGTCGGCCCACCAAAGCATTGGTGTCCCTCAGCCGTTGAAATTGTTCGGAACACCGGAACAAAAGAAAAAATACTTTCCTAAATTTGCCGCGGGAATGATTTCTGCCTTTGCCTTGACCGAAGAGGGCGCGGGTTCAGATCCCCGGCAGATGACCACAACCGCCACTCCCCTGGAAGATGGAAAATATTATCTGTTAAACGGCGAAAAATTATGGTGCACCAATGGGCCGATTGCGGGTGTCATCATCGTGATGGCGGTTACCCCTCCCAAGATGAAAGACGGCAAAGAACAAAAGCAATTCACGGCCTTTATCGTAGATACCGACACCCCCGGCTTCGAGGTGCTTAACCGGTGCCATTTCATGGGACTCCATGGAATCCAGAATGGTCTGATCCGTTTTAAGAACGTCCAAGTCCCTCGAGAAAATATCATTCTGGGAGAAGGGGAGGGATTGAAGCTGGCCTTCACGACGCTTAATACGGGGCGTTTGACGCTTCCCGCGGCCTCAACCGGAATCGCCAAATGGTGTCTGCGCGTGTCCAGGGAATGGTCCCTCAAACGAAAACAGTGGGGTCACCCCATCGGCGAGCATGAGAGCATCGGACTCAAATTGGGTTATATGGCCAGCCATACCTTTGCCATGGAGGCCGTCAGCTGGCTGACCGCGGCCATGGCGGACGATCAGAAGAAGGATATCCGGCTCGAGGCCGCCATGGCCAAATATTTTTGTACCCAGCACAGTTGGAAGATCATCGATGAGACTCTGCAAATCCGCGGCGGTCAAGGTTATGAGCAGGCCTCATCCCTGCGGGCGCGCGGGGCCGATGACTATCCCGTGGAGCGGGTCCTGCGGGATGTCCGGATCAATTTGATCATTGAAGGCACATCCGAGATCATGCATCTTTTTATCGCGCGGGAGGCGTTAGATCCGCATTTGGGTCGCCTAAAATCGCTTTTGGGTCCTCGCCTAAACATTTTAAAACGATTGAAAAATTTTGGGTCGGCAAGTG
This sequence comes from uncultured Planctomycetales bacterium, assembly GCA_964571895.1. Lineage (GTDB taxonomy): Bacteria > Omnitrophota > Gorgyraeia > Zapsychrales > JAHFFX01 > CAZNDW01. Next base: position 18,101 of record CAZNDW010000009.1, on the reverse strand, counting down.
TGCATTATCTTATTTGGTATACCCAATTGGGGCTTCCTTATTTCTCCTCTGGCTTTAAACGGAACATCCCCGAGGTTCTTGGCGTTCACAGGGATTTTGTGGAACACTCCAGCCGGCGCTTGGCCAGAACGATTTTTCATCAGATGCTGAAATACCAAAAAAGACTGGAATCCAAGCAGAGCGTGCTGAACCGGATGGTGGACATCGGATGCGATCTCTTTGCCATGGCGGCGAGCTGCTCTTACGCCGAGCATCGATCGAAGGACCAAACGACCCGAAATGCGCTGGATCTGGCTGATGCCTTCTGCTGGGAGGCGAGAAAACGGATTCAGGCTCACTTCCATGAGAATCACGCCCATCACGATCAGAAAACCCTTTCGATCGCCTCGGCCCTGTTGACCAAAGATTTTGAATGGCTGGAGAGTGATATTATTTTATGAACGGTTTATCCGACATTCCTCAAAAAATTTCCCTTATCAAACAGATCCCGCTTTTTAGCCGATTCAATTGGCTTGAGCTCACGGCCATTGCCAGAAAAAGCATGATTCTGGAATATAAAAAAGGCGATATCATTTGCCGTGAAGACACCTTGGGCGATGGATTCTATGGTTTGGTCTCGGGGCGTCTGCAGGCCTATCATCTCTCATCGAGCGGAAAGAAGGAAAACGTTGAGCTGATTTTTCGGGGAATGTATTTCGGCGTTGTTTCGATTTTTACGGGAGAGAATCATTCCCTGATGGTCGAGGCCTTGAATGATTCCACCATCATCAAAATTCCTCGGGATGAATTCTTATCGATCCTGAAATCGATTCCGAGCCTGTGGATCGATTTGACCCAACGCCTCTCTCAAAGAATAAGAAGCAAAGCAACCCCCACCAGTCCTTCTCTTGAGAGGGCCATCATCGCGATCTACAGTCCCGTCAAGGGATCGGGAAGCTCAACCTATGCCATCAACTTGGCCTTAAGCCTGAGACGAGAGACGAAACGCCGGGTGATTTTTGTCCATATTGGTTC
>CAZNDW010000009.1:0-16987 GCA_964571895.1 uncultured Planctomycetales bacterium | reverse complement strand
GAGCTTCTGCGGGATCCCGGGAAAATACCCCAGCACATCATAACGGAATTCAACTTGGATATGCTGAATGTCAACTTTGATCCGAATGACCGAATGGTCACGGGCCAGATCAGCGAATTCGTCAGCATTCTTGTTCATCAATATGACTATGTGGTCGTCGATTTACCCAATGATATGGATGATGTGGTCTTGCAGACTTTAATCCAGTCGGATTTGGTTTATTTGATTGCTCTGCCCCGCGAGAAAGACTTGCGGCTGACCCGATCCGTAATCGACGATATCCAGAAAAAGCTCAAAGATAAATTCTCTAAAGAGAATGTTCAGATTCTTATTAGCAGTCTGGATCCAAAATCAGAGCTTTCACGGGAGGAAACCCAAAAGATTCTTGATTATAATTTTTCCTCTATTTTACCGTTTATCAATCACTCCGAATTGAGCAAGGCCATTGTCTCTGAGGCCATGACGGTGATCACGCCCGATGAGCAAAGCCGCTATTCGAAAGTGGTAAAGGTGATCGCTAGACGGATCGGAGGTGTCTTGGTGGGGCTCGTCTTAGGAGGGGGTGCTGCCTTGGGGATCGCTCATATTGGGGTGATCCGCATTCTGGAGAGAGAAAACATCCCTATTGATATGGTCGTGGGAAGCAGCATGGGCGCCGTGATTGCCGGCTTGTGGGCGATCGGGAACAATGCCGACCAGATAGAAACCATTGCCCGGGAATTTGAGAAGAAGTATAGAAGTTTGGTCTTGTTTGATCCGGTTTTTCCTAAAACGGGTTTTATTGGAGGCCGGTTCATCAAACGCTGGCTTAAAAAACATTTGGGAGATACGACTTTTGCCGAAACCAAAATTCCCTTGAAAATCACCGTTTACGATTTGATCCACCGGGAAGAGCACATCCTTGAGGAAGGAAGCCTTGTCGAAGCCGTCCGAGAAAGCATCGCGATTCCGGGGGTCATTGAACCGGTGATGAAGGGAGGCCGGATGAGTATCGATGGAGGGGTTTTGAACCCCCTCCCTACGAATGTTTTAAACCGTTTAGGCATTAGAAAAATCATTGCCGTCAATGTGCTCCAATCCCCAGCGGATGTTTCCCGGGGATACGAGTTGGCCAAAAGCCGCTTGCAGGAAGACCGCAAGATCCCGTTCTTCCGTGCCCCCTTAAAATTTTTATGGGTGAGATCCCAGAAGATTTTCTCTACAAATATCCCGGATATTATCATCCGTACCCTTCAGGCCACCGGGTATGTGATTGCCGAGCAAAGCGCCAAGCAGGCCGATGTTGTCATCCATCCGGAATTAGTGGGCATCAATTGGTTTGAACTCTATGAGGTCGATCGGCTGATCAAAAGTGGAGAGCAGGCGGCCTTGGAGCATCTCGCGGAGATTAAAAAGTTAGTGATGGAATCCTAAGCCTCCCTTCCCAAAAATCCCTGCCCTTAAATCCCTTCAACTGGTATAATAAAGTCCCTTGAAAGTTCATTTCTTATGAAATCCCCTAAACCCTTGCTTAATAGAAAAATCAAAATTGGTTCTCGGGCAAGCCCCCTGGCCATCAAACAAGTAGAGGAAGTCTTAGGGCTGCTGAACTCCCCAGGAATCCGATTGCATTATGAGTTGATCCCTTACGCCACCCACGGAGACCGTGATAAAAGAACTCCTTTGTCCGTTGGCGCGGCGGATGACTTTTTTACCGATACGCTGGATTCTGCTCTTTTAAAGGGTGAAATTGATTTGGCCGTGCACAGCGCCAAGGATCTGCCGAAGACACTGCCTCAAGGGTTGAAACTTTTTTCTTTAACGGCTTCTCTGGATGAAACGGATAGTTTGGTTGCCAAAACAAAACTCGCCCAGCTTCCCGTGGGAGCCAAGATAGGGACAAGCAGTCTTCTGCGACGAGAAGAGATTCTTCATTTAAACCCCCATGTGCAACCTGTTGATATCCGGGGAACCATTGAAGAACGTCTCGCTTTACTAAAAGAAGGAAAGCTCGATGGATTGATTATCGCCACCTGCTCCCTCAAAAGATTAAATTGGAGGCATCTCATCACGGAGATCATGCCCTGGGAGACAACGCCTCTCCAGGGCCAATTGGCGGTTGTTGGGCGATGGGAGGATTCGGAACTTAAGATGATTTTTCGAGCCCTTGATGTGCGGCAAAAGTACGGGCGGGTTATTCTGGTGGGGGCTGGGCCAGGGGATCCGGAGCTCATTACTCTTAAGGCGATTAAGGCCTTAAGAAAAGCGGATTGTGTCTTTTATGACTATTTGACAGACAGAGCGCTTCTTCAATACGCCCCCCGGGCCCAAAAGATCTATGTGGGAAAAAGAAAAGGTCAGCACACGTTATCCCAAGCCGAGCTGTCCAAGATGTTACGCACACACGCCATGGCCGGAAGACATGTGGTCCGTTTGAAGGGGGGGGACCCCTTGATTTTTGGCCGCGGAGCCGAAGAGATCCAGTATCTTAGAGCGTACCATATTTCGGTTGAAGTGATTCCGGGAATCAGTTCCGCAACCGGTATCTCCTCGAGTCTAGGGATTCCCTTGACCGCGCGGGGTCTTTCTTCATCGGTTGCCTTCTTAAGCGGCCACGCCAAAGAAGAAGGGGAGGGGGCAACAGCACATCAGATTTTTGAGCTCCCTCGAGTGGACACCCTTGTATTTTTGATGGGTTTGACACGATTAAATCTGATCATCCAATCCTTAGAGAAGGCCGGGTGGAAGAAGGAGACCCCCATGATGGTGATTTCCAAAGGGACTCGGAGGGATGAAAAGATCGTCTCGGGGACTCTGGCGACGATCGAGCAGTTGGCCGTAACAAAGGAATTAGAGCCACCGGCTCTGATTATTGCGGGAGAGATCCTTCGATTCTGGAATCCCAACCCAAACGAGAAGGGAAAATCCAAAGATCGAATCCTTTATGTGGGCACCAATCCTCAAAGGTACGAGATCCTGGGGGAAATCGTGCATTTCCCCATGATTGAGCTCGTTCCCGTTCCATTCACGGCTCAACAGAAAGAAGAGATCATTCAAACCCTCAAAAGCTCTCACATTGTGATTTTGACAAGCCGTTTTGCCGTGAAGTCCTTTATGGCAATTCTTCAGGGAAAGGGGGGAGAGGCCCTGGCAGCGGACTTCAAAGGGCTCAACTGGGCTGTGATTGGAGCCCAGACTGCTTCCGCCTTGAGAGAGTATGGTGTATCTGCCCAAATCGTCTCTGAGGTCGAAACAAGCCAAGGTCTTCTGGTAGAATTGAAGAACGTCTATGATTTGAAAGGAAAAAAGATTTTCTTTCCCCGGTCATCGTTGCCGAATCCTTATCTAAAAGATGAATTGACAAAGCTCGGAGCTGAAGTCGCCGAGCTCGCCGTTTATGAAAATCGAAAGGCCAAGCCACAGCCTGTTTCTTGGGAGGGAATCAGCAAGATTCTTTTTAGCAGCCCTTCTACGGTCAAAAATTTTTTAGAGTCTTACGGTGTCATTCCGGACGACTGGCAGATTTTAAGCCGGGGGCCTTTGACCCATCGGGCATTAAAAGAGGCTGGTTATGAGAGTGAAATTTTTGTAGAAGGCTAAAAGGGGGGGCAGCCCCGACGTACGTCGGGGCTGCCCCCAAAAAGGAAAACCTATGAGCACAACGGATCTATTGAGGCATCGGTATCGTCGCTTGCGAAGAACTGAAACTCTTCGCCGGATGGTGCGGGAAACCTGTGTGAGGCCGGAGGACCTTATTCAACCTTTCTTTGTCGTGGAAGGACAAGGTAAAAAAGAGGCCATTGCCTCGATGCCCGGAATTTTTCGATACTCTCTGGATCGGCTGCTCAAGACGATCGAACAGTATAGGAAGACCGGAGGATGTGCGGGACTTTTCTTTGGGATCCCCTTGAAAAAAGACCTTAAGGCCAGTCAGGCTTATGCGCCTGGGGGCGTTGTTCAGAAAGCTATCCGAGCGATCAAAAAAGAATTTCCTGATTTCTTGGTGATTACCGATGTCTGCTTATGCAGTTATATGAGCCATGGGCACTGCGGGGTGATCAAACACAAAGAGGTGGACAATGATGAAACCTTGGCTTTGCTGGGGAAAACGGCTCTCTCCCATGCCGAGGCAGGATGCGATGTGGTGGCCCCGTCGGATATGATGGATTTTCGCGTGGCGCATATCCGGGATCGTTTGGATGAGCACGGTTTCTGTAATATCCCGATTATGTCGTATGCGGTCAAATACGCGTCGTCTTTTTATGGGCCGTTTCGCGAGGCCGCTCATTCTACCCCGCAATTCGGCGATCGAAAAAGCTATCAGATGGATTATGCCAATCAACGGGAGGCCCTGAAGGAAGCCCAGCGGGATGTCCAGGAAGGCGCGGATTGGGTGATGGTCAAACCCGCCTTGCCTTATCTCGATGTGATTTCTTTGCTTCGACGAGAATTGAGCGTCCCCATCGTTGCCTATAATGTGAGCGGTGAATATTCGATGATCAAAGCTGCTTCCCAACTCAAATGGCTTGATGAACAATCTGCTGTTTTAGAAAGTCTGACCGCGATAAAAAGAGCAGGAGCGAATCTCATCATCACCTACTATGCCCAGGAAGCGTTGAAGTGGCTATAAAGAATTCAAATCGGTTATTTGGACAGGCCCTCCGAGTGATGGTGGGCGGCGTCAACAGCCCGGTGCGTTCGTTTCGTTCGGTGGGGGGGCACCCTTTGGTGATTCAAGAGGCCAAAGGAAAAAAAATATATGATGCGGACCAAAACGCCTATACGGATTATTGCCTTTCCTGGGGGGCCTTGATTTTGGGCCATGCCCATCCGGATGTTGTCTTGGCCGTCCAAAAAGGTATCCGCCAGGGAACGCATTTTGGGACGACCACACATCCGGAGATTGAAATGGCGCAATTTCTTGTCCGACACATTCCTTCCTTGGATCGGGTGCGCTTGGTCAATTCTGGAACCGAGGCGACCATGAGCGCCGTGCGAGTTGCCCGGGGATATACCAAACGCAACAAGATTGTGAAGTTCGACGGTTGCTACCACGGCCATTTTGATGATTTCTTAATCAAGGCTGGTTCGGGAGTCAACCGTCTGGAAGAATCTTCCAGCCAGGGGATCCCATCCCAGCATCTTTCCGATACGATTAGCCTTCCCTTTAATAATGGGACGGTGTTGGCTGATGTCTTAGAACGCTTTCACCACCAGATTGCCTGCGTCATCATTGAACCCATTGCCGGCAATATGGGGGTCGTCCCAGCGGATAAAGGATTTTTGAAAATCCTGCGGCGCCTGACGGCCAAATACAAAATCATTCTGATTTTTGATGAAATCATCACCGGATTTCGAACCTGTCTGGGAGGGGTGCAGTTGGAGTGGGGGATTATTCCGGATATGACTTGTTTGGGAAAAATCATCGGCGGGGGTTTCCCTGTCGGGGCGTATGGGGGAAGAAAAGATATCATGCAATGCCTTGCCCCATTAGGAGGGGTTTATCAGGCCGGGACTTTTTCTGGAAATCCGGTGGTCATGAGAGCCGGTTTGGCGACCTTAAAGAATCTGAACCAGGGATTCTACCGGCGCTTAAACAGCCTGGCAGAACGATTCGCCGCGGATTTGAATTCTTATTTTGAGAGAAATCATACCCCGGCGTTTTTGTCCTCTCACAAATCGATGATGAGTCTTTGGTTTGATCAAAAATGTCCCTTAAATTATACCGAAGCCATGCAGGTTGCATGGAATCAAAAGTATGCCCGGCTTTTTCGAAAGCTTCTTTCTGCCGGGATTTATTGGCCGCCAGCGAATCTGGAAAGTTTTTTTATCTCTGGCGCCCACGAGCCGAGGGATTTGGATCTCTTGTCAGATTGTATCAAGGATTTTTTGAAATGAGCCGAGCCCCAACCGCCCGCGATTCAAAACGCCCTTGGGGGCATTATCAAAAACTCTTTCAGGAGCCGGGCGTTTGGGTCAAACGCGTTGAAGTTAAGCCCCAAGCGCGCCTGAGCCTTCAAAAGCACGCTCATCGCTGGGAAAAATGGATTGTGGTGAAAGGGAGCGGACTGGCCATCATTAACGGCCGTTCGATCAAGGTTGTCCCAGGGATGGTGATTGATGTGCCCTTGGGGGCGATCCATCGGATTGGAAATACCGGCAAAGACCCTTTGGTCTTTATTGAAGTGGCCTGTGGGGATCATCTGGCGGAAGGCGACATTATTCGACTGCAAGATGATTATGCCCGCATTAAATCCAGTCGTTAGCAAGGAAAGAAAAATGACAGAAGAGAGGACTCTCTAAATATGCCTCCGGAACTATCCCAATGGATATCTCAAGTGTTGCGGGATATTCTTCAGCATTTTATGGATGTTTTGCAGATCAATATTTTTGTGATTGATCCTCAAGGACAAATTATTGTACCTCCCTTTAAAGGAGGATATGGTGCGGGATTTTTAGAAAACAAGACATTGGGTTTTGGCCTGGAAAGCAAAGAGCCGACCTTTTTAAAGCAATTTGAGAAGCAGGGGGGAGGTTACCTCGAATACCGCAATCGGCTTCTTCCGGTGCACCATTTTGCCATTCCGATCAATGTCGAGAATGGAAAAGATATCGCTTATGTGATCGTGGGGCCGGTCATTTTAAATAAGCGGCTGGATTCAGTCGAGTATAAAGTGATCAGCGAAAAACTCAAATTTGATTATGATCATCTTATGAAGATCGTCCATGAGATCCGCGTAGTATCTTATCCCATGATCAAATCTATTTTGGACCTACTGTCCGAGGTTTCTAAATATGTCGTTCAATTGAACTTTCAAGGACCGAAATTTTCCAAATTGAGCCTGGAAAGAAAAAATCTCCCGCCAGAAGTCAGCAAGGCCGCCCGGGACATTTATACCTCCATTTGTTTGGATGAGCTTCTCGTTGCCTTATTGGATGTGGTTTTAAATATCACCCAGGCAGAATGTGGATCCATCATGACTTTAGACCCGCAAAAAAGGATTCTAACGATCAAGGTTTCTCGGGGTATTAATACTGAGCGGGCTGAAACTACACATCTTAAGCTGGGTGAAGGAATCGCGGGTTTGGCTGCGAAGGAGAATACGCCGTTTGTGATTAAAGGGGTTGAAGGAGATGAGCGTATAAAACATCTATTGAAACGGCCGGAAATCCAACACGCCCTTATTATTCCCATCTATACACAAAATCGTGTCTACGGTGTTTTGAATCTGCATACCAAATTGAAAGATAATAACATTACGGATGAAAGCCTTCATGCGGTCCAAAACCTTTCCCGTGTAACCTCAACCGCTATTAACAGTATCCCTTAAAAACTTTTTTTGGGTTTTGCCCTGACTTTCCCATTCTTTATTATTCCTATAATATATCTTATGTCAACTATATAAATAGGAAAACACACCCCAAGCCTAAGGCAAAGCCCAAAAGTAAAAAACTTAAGAAATCAGCTTAAAATTGAATTTATCCGGGGACTTCTGGGTGGGCGTCATCACCTCAATGGTCTCGCTCTCGATCTCTAGGAGAACGTAATTCGTATCGGTGGGAGATGTAAAATAATTGCGGAGCATAGGGATATTATTCCAGACAAGCTCTTTTTTGCCCAAATCTTGGCTTAGAGAGGCCTTCCCGGTAATGCGGCAGAAACACATCTTTCGATCGATATAACAGATTTCTACGTTTGGATTTCCTCCAATCTGCGGAATAGTGCGAGAATGGGACAAAACAGCTAACAAAAGTTTGCCATCATCACTCAGATGGGGCATCATGGGTCTAACACGAGGTTGATTGCCTTCCATGGTTGCCAGACATCCAAATCCCGCATCTTTGATCATATCAATAATCCAATTTCTTTTTAAATCTTCTGGTTGAGTTTGCACCGTAGCCTCCCTTTTTTCTTTAATGAAATCAGTATTTGTAATCAAACTTCAATGATCCACTAAGGGCGTTGTTATTTAAAGCAATGATTTCAGACACAATGGAGATAGCGATTTCTTCAGGCGTTTCCGCTCCAATGTCCAATCCCATTGGGGCATGGATCTTCTGGATGAGTCGTTCCGGGACCCTTTGTTCTCTCAATTTTCGTATGAATTTGATCTTTTTGACTTTGCTGGCAATAAACCCGATATAAGAAGCCTTTGATTTTAAAGCAATCTCTAAACAATGAAAGTCATGCTCATACCCTTGAGTGACGATAATGATATAACTATGTTTGTGAATCTTAATCTTTCTAAGCATTGAGGCATGATCCCCAAGAAGGATATCGTCCACATGAGGAAAACGTTTGGAATTGGCAAATTCCGGACGGTTATCAACAACCGAGACTTTATAATTCAACATTTTCGCCAACGCTGATAATGGTAAAGCGATATGGCCCGCTCCACAGATGATGCAGTGTCGTTTTCCAATGAAGGGTTCAATAAAGACCTTAATCTGCCCCCCACATATGGAATTCCCAGGCTGGGCGTCGAATTTATAGGTGGCCATGGTTGGTTTTTGGATTTTCATGGCCCTCAAACACTCCAACTGAGCCCGTTTCTCATTTCTTCCTCCTCCGATAGACCCCCAAAAGCTCCCGTCTTCTAAAACAACCATTTTGGCGCCGGTTTTGCGGGGCGTTCCCTTGAGGGTTGAGTCAACAATCGTCGCAAACGCGTAACTTTGGCCCTTTTGAGCTGCTTCAAAAGCTTTTAAGAATAGATCTTCCATTATCTTTTATTGTGTGAAGATTTAAATAATATTAAATATTTTGATTTTGAGGTGAGGTTACGGAGTCTTTCGGGATTTCCATTTCTTGACGGAAGACATCGAACTGCGCCAGGAGTTGGTGATTTTTTGCTTTGAGCGCAGCAATTTCATTTTCTAAAAGATCTTTCATTTTGGTGAATCCGTTTCGGAGTTCAAGTTCATTGGCTAAAGCTTTTTGGGTCTTTTCCAATTCCCTCTCTTTCTCATTCAGGAGAGCTTCCAGGCGATCGCATTTCTCCAAAAGATCAGATTCCTGTTGGATCCATTGATCATGGTCTAAGCTTGAGGCATTGATATCCTCGGCATGGGTGTCGTGAAGATTGGAACCTTCTTTGGGAATTATGGGTTTGGGAGTAGTCCTGGAAAAGATATCCAGATTAAGCCTGGCATAACTTCGACTTTGCCAGAAAAGCAGAATCCCTACAATGACCAACCCCAAACTTAAAACGCCGAAATAAAACCATAATAAGTTATTCATAACTTTGACAATTTTTCAAGAGGTCTTATAATACCGTTATGATCTCGTGCATTTTACTGTTGGCGGGTCTTAATCAACGTTTTGGTTCCCCTAAAGCATTAGCTCTTTTAAGAGGGAAACCTGTCATTCAATATATCCAAAAAGCCCTTGCGAAATCACAAGTTGCTGAAATCATTGTGGTCTTGGGTGCTTACGCCGATCAAATTAAACCACACCTTGTCAAACATCCCAAAATCAAACCCACCATCAATGACGATTATCAATCGGGACAAACGTCTTCCTTTAAAGCAGGCTTAAGAAATGTTTCTTTCAAATCTTCTGGCATTATGCTTTTGCCGATTGATTATCCTTTTATTAAACCCGAAACCTTCAACATCTTGATTAATCATTTTCTTCAACACAAACCGAATATCCTCATCCCCACCTACCGGGAAAAAAAAGGACATCCGCCTATTTTCTCCATCGGCCTAAAACCGCAATTTTTAAGTCTGAACAATGCGCTAGGCATCAATCACATAGCTCAAGAATCGTCAAGCAAAGTGACGCTTCTTCCTGTCGAAGATCCTGCTGTCTTGGCCACATTCAACACGCCTTCAGAATTTGAGGCACTCAAAACGGAATTTGAGAAATCCTGAATACACTTCACTTGAGAAGCTCACCCATCAAGCGGTTTGCTTTTTCTCGCTTTGTTCTTTTTCCTGAAGGGCTTTTAAAACTTTATCGGGTGTGATGGGCAATTCCTTGATACGGACGCCGACGGCGTCTTCAATGGCGTTGGCGATCGCGGCCGATGTGGGAAGCAGCGAGGCCTCCCCCATTCCCTTGGCCCCAAAGGGTCCTTCGGGATCGTTGGTCTCAATGAGAATAGTTTCCATGGGCGGCATTCCCATCGACCGTGGTAGTCTATAGTGAGCCAAATTGCCATTGGCGGGTCTGCCTTGCTTATCGAATTGCAAATTTTCAAGAAAGGTGTAACCAATTCCCATAGCCAACGATCCCTCAATTTGCGCCTCTACAGACTGAGGATTAATCGCCTTACCAATATCGTGAGCATCCCACATTTTGAGAATCTTAACCTCACCAGTCTCTTTGTTCACCTCGACTTCAGCAATTTGGGCCTCGAAACCATAACTTCCGGAAACATTCCCCTCCCCTGTTCTAAAATCCACAGGTGTTGTCTTGGGATTATAGCTTCCTCTGCCGATAATCTGCCGGCCATAGTTAAATGAGTAACAGAGTTCCAAAGCCTTATCAAAGTTCATGATCCTTGAATGATCTTTGGTATTAATGACTTCTTCCGAAACGATATTTAAGTCCTCGGCATCCAATTTCAATTCTTCGGCGACAATAGACAAGATTTGCCTTTTAGCGTCATTGGCTGCTCTTTGGGTCGCATTTCCCGAGATGAAAGTAACGCGACTGGCGAAACTCCCCGTGTCAAAAGGAGTGATCTCTGTATCGCCGGATTTGCATCGAATTCGGCTGTAACTAACTCCCAGCTCTTGAGCGGCGATCTGGGCTAAAGCCGTATTGGATCCCTGACCCGTATCCGCCGCTCCGGTAAAAAGATAAACAGAACCATCCTCTTCAACCTTAACAATTGAGCCAGCGGATTCATGGGACTTGTACATTTTTGCCCCCATAACATCCGCGGCAATACCAATGCCTATTCCTCGACAAAGGTGCTTTTGCTGACCATATTTTTCCTTCCATCTAGCTGCCTGTATGGCTCGATCAATGCATTCTCGAAGACCGTTTGTGGTTAATACCATTTTATTAACGGTGACCATATTAGGGGTCGTAATATTTTTTAAACGAAATTCAACGGGATCCATGCCAATCCCTTTAGCCAAAAGATCCATATGGGATTCTATGGCGAACCCGGATTGCACCCCTCCAAAGCCTCTCATCGCTCCACTGATCGGGGTATTGGTATAAACACGATATCCGGTTATTCGAAAATGCTGAATTTTATAAACCATGAAAATACGCATGATCGCTGCTGCGATAACAGTTGGGCCATAACTGCAATAGGCTCCCCCATCAGCGATCACCTCCCCTGTCATGACCAATAAGGTTCCATCTTTTTTGACACCGGATTTTAGCGTATAGATCATCCCATGTTTTCGCCTTGAACTCAGGAACTCTTCTTCTCTGCTGTAACAGATTTTCACCGGTAACCCACCTGCCTTCTTAGACAATAAGCAGGCAGAAAAATCCATGGGGAGCATCTCTAATTTTCCACCGAAACCCCCTCCCACCGCCATTTTAATCACGCGGACATCGTTCAAGTCCATCTTAAGAGTTTTGGCCAGAGCATCGCGACATTTAAAGGGTGCTTGACTGGAGGACCAAAGGGTAATTTTATTAGAGAAGGCCTCCCATTGGCCGACGCAGACATGGGGTTCGAGGGCCGCCGGATGAGCCGCCGGCGTATAAAATCGATCCTCTCTAACATAATCAGCCTCTTTTAATGCCCTGTCCGCATTACCAAAGTTGACGGGTAAAATCACGGCTATGTTATTGAGTGCTTCATGAATTTGCGGTGCCCCGGGCTTCATGGCTTCTTCCACATCAACAACATGGGGAAGAACTTCATATTGAATATCGACCAGCCTGACGGCTTCCTCGGCGGTTTCTTGATCAACGGCGGCCACGGCTCCAATCTCATCCCCGACATAACGAACCTTTTCAGATTCCAGGGCCATTTGATCAACCGTATGAGGAAAAAAATATTCATTCGAACCAAATTTGATGTTGTAAGTATCTTTTGCCGTAATGATGGCCCGAACGCCGGGGAGCTTCTCTGCCCTGGAAGTATCGATCTTTAAGATTCTGGCGTGGGGATGGGGGCTTCGAATCATTTTTCCAATAAGCATGTTAGGAAAGCTGACATCAAAAGCGTACTTGGTTTGTCCGGTGACGATTCCTTTCCCATCAATACGCGGGACACTTTTCCCAACGGGATTAACATATTCTTTATGAACGGTGGTGGCCATAATTTCCTTAAAGGAACATTTGGGGTTGTTTCGCTGATAACGCCTCGGACAACTCAAGGGGTTCTGTGATCTCTCTTAGCTCCTGATCTTTTTTCATTTCTCGACCGGCTTGCCAGACGGCCTCAAGGATCTTCGGATAACCTCCGCATCGACAAAGATTGCCATCTAAGGCATAATCGATTTCTTCTCGAGTAGGTTCCGGATTTTTATCCAGTAAGGCCTTCGCGGCCATGATCATACCGGGAATACAAAACCCACATTGAACAGCCCCATAATCAAGAAAGGCTTGTTGTAAAGGATGGAGAATCTCTTCCTTAGCTAACCCTTCGATCGTTGTAATCGCTTCGCCTTCTACAGCGCATGCCAAAGTGATGCAAGAAAGAATCGCTTTGCCATTCCTATTGACAGTGCAGGTTCCACACTCAGATTCTTCACAGGCCGTCTTTGTTCCTGTCAAACCCAAATGATCCCGTAAGACCTCCAAGAGTGTTTCGTGTCCTTTTAAATTTAATTCATATTTTTGATTATTGATGATGAGCGTAGCCATGTCCTCTCTCCGCTTGTTTTAATGGCTTGGATTTCTATTTTGGATCAATTCTTCAATGGCGCTTTTGATACTCACGCGAAACATCTGTTGTTTATAATCGCTGCTTCTTGTCTGATAAATCGCCTGATTGAGGTGTCCTAGCGCTTCTTGGGCAATTCCATTGGAACATGGACTTTGATTTAGGAAATCCTCTAATACACGATCTCGCTGGGCAAAGGCCACGCAATTATTGACAACGACGCGTGTATTGGTAAACCTGTCTTTTGTAAAATATGTCTTAACAAACACCGATAGCAAGGGGATATCGACATAAGGGGACTTTTTTACACGGCGGTAAGCAAGAGTTGCTTTTTTATCTTTTTTAATGGTGACATGGGTCAGAATTTTATCCGTTTTCGCGGCATTCCTAAAGAATTCTTCGGCAGAAATAATCTGCGATTGCCCTTGAGAGCCCATAAAATGCAAGTCGGCTTCAAGACCAATCATCACCGCCGGCATTTCTGTCCATGTGTAACGGCAGGTTAAATTTCCGCCAACCGTCGCCATATTCCGGATAGGCTGAGTAGAAATATTCCGGCACACTGTGCGTAAAATGGCAAAATTATCGGTTAGAAAGGGCGAATTAAATAAATCGTTAATCACCGTCATAGATCCAATGGTTAGGGTTTCCTGATCAGCGCAGATTTCTTTTAATTCCTTAATTCGTTTGAGGCTAATAACGTTCTGGGGGGTTTTGATCCTCTTTTTTTTCAGTAATTTCAGACTATTGAGGAGAAAGGTCCCTCCTGCCAGTAATCTCACCTCGCCTAAGTTTCTATAGAGAGTGAGCGCCTCGGATAAGGATGTCGGAGAATAAAAAGTTAATGGATTGAGCAACATGAATTTATTGGCCTCTTAAGGTTTTTTTAGTGACCAAATTTTCTATTACTATAATATATCCAAGATGTTATATTAATTATATCTATAAAAAATTCTTAGGCAAGAAATAATTTTAATTTTTGTATTTGTAACGGAATTTTATAAAAATTTAAATAGTAAAATTTTACTATAAACCAACAAAAAATCTTTATGCTAAAATAATTCGGTCTCCTCCGGCATCTCCCGTGGCTTTAGCCATATACATTGCTTTATCCGCTTTTTCAATCAAATCTTTGGGTTCATTAATTCCTTCTGAGGGATAACCACTGATACCAATACTTAAGTTATTCCGAAAGGAAGCCTTAGGACCAAATTTTAAAATCATTTTTTGAAATGCCTGCTGGATCCGTTTGGCCGCACTCTTAGAATCCTTAGGCTTGGTTTCTGGAAGAATGATAAAAAATTCATCCCCTCCATATCTGCCAACGATATCCGATTTTCTGATGTTGTCCCTAAGAAGCGTTGCTACTTTTTTTAGAATTTGGTCACCTTGCTGATGCCCGAGTTCATCGTTAATCAATTTAAAATGATTCACATCGATCATAAAGCACGAAAGGACCAATCCATACCGTTTTGCCCGGCTTAATTCTTCCTCCAAACGCTTATTGATCGCATGGTGATTGAATAATTTAGTGAGACTGTCTAATTGGGCCATCCTCCGGAGATAACGTTCGAGTTTTTTTCGTGCTGTAATATCCTGTAAGGTTATCATCAAACACAGCCGCAATCTTTGAGATTTGCCCAAAATCGATGCCCTCAACAAACAATCTCGATGACTGCCTTTGATGGTTTTGATGGAAATCTCTCCCTCCACAAAATCGGCGCCTTTGATGAGACCGGGGATCTGTGTTACGAAATTACTGCGCAAATCAGGCAGGAATATCTCAGGAAATTTTGAGATTAATTGACCTCCATTTTCAGCCTCAAATAATCGAACAGCCGCAGGATTGGCCTCTTGAATTTTGATATTGGGAAAAATTCCTGTAGAATCAGGACGAATCCCTTTAAGATTAATCTCTCCTGATAAAATAGGAACAGGGGAATTCTGAAAAATCATCTGAAATTTATTCTTGGCGTTTGTTCTAAATGGACGCATGGCGTTTTTTCGTCTGTTGAGCCTTGTCATTCTTTTGTTCCTATTAATTTGATTACTTAATCTGTTCTATTCGTAAAAGGTATTTATCTTCAATTTTATTTAAATCATCCCTACGAAAATGGCTGGCGGGCAGGATTCGTTGTAAGTCCGCAAGACCGGATTCATGAACCACGCAATAAGTAACCGGCTGACTTTCCAAAAGCATGAAGAGCTTTTGATCCGTATTGACAAAGGGGATCGGATGGGGACTAAAAAATCCCTTTCCGTTGATGTCAAAAGCCGCTATTTTTTGGTCCGTATAGAATCTTATCCCCCGCACATAAGGTTTGCTGACTAAAATAGTAGAATCGGATAAGCCCACCTTAGTTTTCAAGATCCCAGCGATTCCCTTACAAGAAACCCAAGGCTCTATATAGGAGGACGTAAGAAATAAGGCAGTCAAAACCACACCCGTCATAAGATTGATGGAAAAGATGATTTCTAAATATCGGTTAGTTTTTATAAAAAGGAAGATCGCTGTCCAACACAAAAGCATTAAACCAAACAAAATATATATTTTCTGAGGGGAAAAAGCCATCTCCACGGATGTTCTCAAGAAGACTATCCCTCCTATTGCGATGAGGACAAAGGCGACCAACGAAGCCCAGGCCGCCACTTCAAATGAGCGTACCCTGGAAGAATCTCTCGAGCGCTCCAGAATATGGTTAAAATAGGAGGCGATCACAATCGCCAAAGCCGGCCAGAGGGGCAAAATATAACTGGCTAATTTGGATTGGGCTGATTGGAAAATAATATAAGTGAAGGCAACCCAAATAAAAAGGAAGACAACCCCTCTTCGCTCAGCGGCAGAATTTTGGAAATTTTTCATAGGGTAGGTGAAAGCCGGCATCAAAAAAAAGCTCCAAGGCAACATCCCCCCAAAAGTTACCAAAAGATAAAAATACCAGGTATTGAAATTGCGATGTTCGGCCTCAAAAATCCTGCGGAGGTGCACATTCATAAAATACTCATCAAGAAACCTATTTCCATAGAGATTCATCATGACCATATGCCACGGGAGGCTCACAACAACAAATAAGATTAATCCTCCAATCCACACGCGATCTTTCAAATAGGCGAGGTTTCTTTCAGATATCAAAAACAAAAGAATGACACCGATCGGGAGAAGGAAGCCGAGAAATCCCTTGGTCAAGACAGCCAGGCCGGAAAAAATCCCGCATAAAAGAATCCCTGTCCTTTTATGCCGATTGTCCCTGGCCGGGCCTCTCCGGCCAGGGCAGGCCCTATACCCATAGTAAAAAGCACTAAGAGACAGGACAACCCAAACCGAAAAGACCATATCCGTTAAGACCGCCCGTGACAACCCCAAGTACAGAAAGCTTGTGCATAAAATCATTCCCGCGAAAAGTGCTGTTCGTTTATTCCGAAAAATCATAAACGTCAACCAATAAGTGACAAAGACACCCAGCCCTCCAAAAAGGGCAGGCCAAAATCTAGCCGCGGATGCGGTCACCCCCAACCAATGAAAAGCCGAAATCAACAACCAGTAAAAGAAGATCGGTTTTTCAAATTGGGGGGCATCAAAAAGATACGGCGTCATCCAGCTATGGTATTTGATCATTTCTTTGGCCGTTTGGGCATAAAAGACCTCATCGGGATGGGTCAAACTCACCAGCGAATTACCGGCCATGAAAAAAACTACCGTCATCACAATCAAAAAGCAGTTTAATGGGACATGGCTTATCTTAAGGAAAAAGTCATCTCTCATTGAGAAGCCCCTCGATCGTTGTAAATTCATAACCTTGTTGGTGCAGTCTCTTGGCTAAAAGGGGGATAGCCGCCACCGTTTGTCTGCGATTACCACCCTCGGCCTTAAAAACTCCCCCGCTGTCATGAAAAAGAATGATATCCCCCGGCTGAATACGACGGCAGATAAAATCAACCATATACTGATGCGAGAAAGGAACCCAATCCTTCGAATTGATCGACCACAAAACCACCTCATAACCCATCGAGCGGATCTTTCGCTTTTCCCGTTTTGTGAGCCACGCTTTCGGAGGCCGGAAATATTTTGTGGTTTGACCGGTGATTTGACGGATCACCAATTCTGTATATCTAATTTCTTCTTCCAATTCTTCTTCCGTGTAATATAAAAGAACGCTGTGGGCATAGCCGTGATTGCCGATTTGGTGGCCTTCGCGGGCCAC